>JALQUQ010000131.1:250-7326 GCA_023263735.1 Paracoccaceae bacterium
AGGTTGATCTTGGCCGGAATCCCGGCAATCAGCTTGACCAGACGGCGGGCATCGGCATCGCTGTCATTCACATCTTTCAGCATCACATATTCAAAGGTGATCCGCTCGCTGTTCGACAGGCGCGGGTAATCGCGCAGGGTGTTGAGCAGCGTTTCGATGTTCCATTTCTTGTTCACCGGCACCAGTTTGTCGCGCACCTCATCGGTGGTGGCGTGAAAGCTAACTGCAAGTAAACACCCGATTTCTTCGGCTGTCTTGGCGATTTCGGGCACGATTCCGCTGGTCGAAAGGGTGATGCGGCGGCGCGAAAGCGTCAGCCCTTCATGGTCCATCACGACCTTCATCGCGTCGCGGACATTGTCGAAATTGTAAAGCGGCTCGCCCATGCCCATCAGAACGACGTTTGAAACCAGACGGGTTTCATCCTTGGGCTCGCCCGGTTTGGGCCATTCGCCAAGGTCATCGCGGGCCAGCATGACCTGCCCCACGATTTCAGCCGCCGTCAGGTTGCGCACCAGTTTCTGCGTGCCGGTATGGCAGAAGGAACAGGTGAGGGTGCAGCCGACTTGGCTGGAAATACAAAGGGTTCCGCGATTTTCCTCGGGGATGTAGACGGCCTCCACCTCATGCCCGCCCGCGATGCGCAGCAGGTATTTGCGGGTGCCATCGACCGAGATTTGGCGCGTCACGATCTCGGGCAGGGTGATTTCGAAATGCTCGGCCAACAGGGCGCGATAATCCTTGGCCAGATTGGTCATCTCGGCAAAGTCGCGCACGCCCCAATGATAGATCCACTGCCAGATCTGGCCCACGCGCATCTTGGCCTGCCGGTCGGGCGTGCCAACGGCAATCAGGGCATCGCGCAACTGCTCGCGCGTCAGGCCAACAAGGTTGGTCTTGCCGGTTTCGGGCAGCTTGCGGGGAATGGTCAGCACATCCTGGGTAATGGGGGCCGAGGCGGTCATGTCAGAAATCCGATGTCAGGGGTGGGCCATCATATAGGGGATTCGCGCGCAAAACGGAACCACAAAGCAAAAACGCCCCGGAAACCCCCGGGGCGCAGATCAAGTTTCGGCCTAAGCTGCTTATTTACAGCGCTTTTCCGCCTCTTCCATGGCGGCGGTAAAGCCGCGCAGGCTAAAGGTATCCTTGGTTTCCGTCCCACGGCCCGATGCCGCTTTGAGCGTGGCATTCGACCCGCGCTTCATTGCGGCCAGCAGGTCCGAGTCGGCCTCGGCGCTGCCCGGCCAAGCCCATTCCCCTTCGGTGAACAGCTCATAGCTCTTGCCGTCGATATCGACGGTGACATTCGAGCCCGTGGCAAACGGATAGCCGCCGGTGAACGAAATCTCACCCTTGCCACCCGAACCGGGGCGGAAGGTCACGAACAACAGGATATCGCCACGGCGCACCGACACGGGTTTGCCATCGCGCGAGTTGACGCTTTCCTTGGGGCTGGAAACGCCCCAGCATTCCTTGGGGCTGTCGTCGGTAAAGACGCTCCAATCCGTTTTGGTGGCCACAAGGTTTTTGGATTCCTGCGCCAGTGCCGGAGTGGTGGTTGCGACGACGGCGGCCGCAAGGGCCAGACGCACAAGAACGGAGTTCATATCTTTCACAGCCTCCAAGCTGTTTTCGCCTCATCCGGGTGCCACCGCTTTAATCTGCGGTTTTTTCGATTGGCAAGCACCGATCTCACTCGATATCCCATTCATAACGTAAAAAGGCCAATGCGTGAAAGCCCATTGGGCATAAAATCGCGCATGTGTGAGAGCAAAGCGAGGATTGATGCGGCAAGACATGGTTGAACTGTGGCGCGGTGGCCGTCTGGAAAGCCTGCACAGCGGGCATGCGGTGGTCTGGGGGCAGGGCGGGATCGTCGAAAGCTGGGGCGCGCCCGAGACGGTCATTTTCCCTCGGTCGTCGTGCAAGATGTTGCAGGCCCTGCCGATGGTGGAAAGCGGTGCGGCGGACGCGTTTGGTCTGACCGAACGGCATCTGGCGCTGTCTTGTGCCAGCCATCAGGGGGCCGCGTTGCATGTGGGGATGACGCGCGATTGGTTGGCCCATCTGGCTCTGGCCGAGCCCGACCTGCGTTGCGGGGCCCACGAACCCTATGACAAGGAAGAGCGCAACCGGCTGATCCGATCAGGGGAAAGCCCGTGCCAGTTGCACAACAATTGCTCGGGGAAACATTGCGGGATGCTGACCACCACCAAGCATCTGAAGGCCGGGCCCGAATATCTGGAGCTGGACCATCCGCTGCAAAAGGCGATCTGGGCCGCGACCGAAGAGGTCTGTGAGGAAACGGTCGCGGGTTATGGCATCGATGGCTGTTCGGCCCCGAATCTGGCGCTTTCGCTGACGGGGTTGGCGCGGGGGATGTATCGCTTTGCCGCCGCGCAAGAGGGCCGGTCGGTGCGTGATACGGCGATGGTTCGATTGGCGCAGGCGATGGCCAAACATCCCGAATTGGTCGCCGGAGAGGGGCGGGCCTGCACGGAACTGATGCGCGCCATGGGAGGCCGTGTGGCGATCAAGACCGGGGCCGAAGCGGTGTTCGTGGCCATTCTGCCCGAGCAAAAGCTGGGAATGGCGGTCAAGATCGCCGATGGCAACAGCCGCGCCTCGGAAGCGGTGATCACGGCCCTTTTGGTGAAATACGGGGTGCTGGAGGCCAATCATCCGGCCGCCCTGAAACGCCTGCCTGCGGTGCAACGCAATTGGCGGGGGTTTGAGACGGGAGAATTGCGCCTGTCTGCCGGGTTTCTGGCCTAGGGCGGGCACGTAGCGGGAACATCCAGCACCCCGGGTTGGGTGGGGGCAGAGACCGATGTGCGGATGTTCCACTCTACGTATCCTCTGTTTGCCCGTGTTTCATGGCGGAAATGTGGGCGAGTTCGGGCCAAGTTATGTGCTTTCGCAATTATGCGCGACGCCTGCGCAGGGCGCGCTTGATTTGGGATGGCAGCGGCGTAAGCTGTCAGAATGACGATACAAACGCCCGCTCCTTTTCCGCTTTCGCCCCAGCCGCCCGAGCAGGTTCATTTTGATCGCCACGAACTGGGGGCGATTCTGACGCTGTATGGCCGGATGGTGGCCTTGGGGGAATGGCGGGATTACGGCATCACCCCCCTGCGGGAGGTGGCGATCTTTTCCATCTTTCGCCGCACGGCCGAATATCCGCTGTATCGCATCGAAAAACGACCCAAGCTGCGGGGGCGTCAGGGCATGTATGCGGTCATCGGGATGGAGGGGCAGGTGCTGCGGCGGGGCCATGACCTGCGGCAGGTGCTGTTGGTGCTGGAGCGCAAGCTTATCCGGCCGATCGAATAACCCCCTGCGCGCCGGGATGGCGCAGGCGTGCCGTGACCGGTCCGCCCCCTGCCTTGGCGATGCGGTCGATGCAGCCCGTGATCGTTTCGGTGCAGACATCCATGGAATGGCCGTTGGCATGGATCAACAGGTCAGGCCCGCAGACCATGGCGACATGGCCTTTCCAAAAGATCAGATCCCCCGGCAATAGGGGGGCAGATGGGGCGAGGGGCTCTGCCATCTGGGCCTGTTGATCGCTGTCGCCGGGGCAGGCCAGTTGGCAGGCCAGAAAGGCTGTTTGCACCAGACCGGAACAATCGATCCCTAGGGCCGTATTGCCGCCCCACAGATAGGGCGCGCCAAGGAAGGACTGGGCCACCGCGACAGGGTCGGTGGGGCGGTGCTGCACGGCGCTGACATGGGGCAGGGGCACATAGCCCAAAGAGGTGCGCGCAAAGGCCCCCACCACCTCGACCACCCGAAGCAGGGACCCAAAGGGCAGGACCGCCGTCGCCTCGGCCTGAACGCGGGGCTCGGGATAAAGATGGGACAGGCGGGCGGTGATCCAATGAGTCATCTCTTCGGCCGGGCCGTGGCTGTCAGAGGTGATCCAGCCGCAATAGCCGTCTTTTTGGGATTGGACAAAGGACCAGCCCTCTTGCCGGTCGATCACCACCACCGCATCGCCGCAGATCAGTTGACGGTCGCGATTGCCCCCTCGCGCGGCCCGCAGATCGACAATCGGGTGGGTGATCGACGCCTTTTCCCCGCTGGTAAAGGCCTTTGCATCGACCAAACCGGCCATGCTTTCCAAGGCGATGCGCCCGGAAAAGGGGGTGGAGCGCCGATCCACGCGTCAAAGCCCCAGCAGATCGGGCAGCGAAAACAGGATGGCGCGCGCGCCTTGCCCGGCACCGCCCTTGGGTCGGCCGGGGGCGTCCGAGGGGACATGGCCGTAGATGTCGAAATGGGCATACCGGGCCGTGCCGGTAAAGCGACGCAGGAACAGGGCCGCCGTGATGGCCCCGGCGAATCCGCCCGAGGGGGCATTGTCCAGATCGGCGATCCCGGGTTCAAGCAGGGGCTCATAGGCCTCCCAGAATGGCATCCGCCACACCGGATCAAAGCCCGTGGCCGCCCCCGTTTCGATGGCAAGCGCCAAGGCGTCATCGGTCGCAAAATAGGGCGCAAGATCAGGCCCCACCGCCACCCGCGCCGCACCCGTCAGCGTGGCCATCGAAATGATCGCCGCGTCCTGATCCTCGGCGGCAAGGGCAAGGGCATCGGCAAGGATCAGGCGGCCTTCGGCATCGGTGTTGTTGATTTCCACCGTCAGCCCCTTGCGGCTGGTCAGGATATCCCTCGGGCGCATGGCATTGCCCGAAATCGAATTTTCGACCGACGGCACCAGAACCCGCAACTGGATGGGCAGGCCGATTTGCATGATCATCAGGGCCAAGCCCATGACCGTGGCCGCGCCGCCCATATCCTTTTTCATCAACAGCATGCCCGACGACGGTTTGATATCAAGCCCGCCGGTATCGAAACAGACGCCCTTGCCGACCAGTGTCAGTTTCGGGCCGCTGTCGCCCCATCGCATGTCCATCAGGCGCGGAGGAACCGCCGCCGCCCGCCCGACCGCGTGGATCATCGGGAAATTTTGCGCCAAAAGATCGTCGCCCACGATGGCCGTTGCCGTGGCCCCAAAGCGTTTGGCCAGTGCAAAAAAGGCCTGTTGCAGATCGTCGGGGCTCATGTCGCTGGCGGGGGTGTTGATCAGATCGCGGGTCAGAAACTCCCCTTCGGCCATGGCCAACAGCATCCCGGCATCAATGCCTTGGGGGCAGACCAATTTGGCCGGGGCCGGCGCGTCAGACTTGGGGCGATAGCGATCAAACCGGTAGCTTGCGAGCAACCAGCCAAGCGCGATTTCTTTCAGCTCTGTTTCGCCAAGCGCCGCCTCAAGCCGCCAGATCGTGCCAGCGGGAAGTTTGCCAACCGCTTGCGCCACGCCAAAGCGGCGGCGTTGACGCGCCTGTGCCGTGCCATAGCCCACCACGGCCCCGGCAAGGCCCGACCCATCGGGCGCGGGCAACAGGACGACCTCACCCAAGGCCGCCTTGAACCCCGCGCCGAAAAGCCATTTGGCCCAAGGCGCGCCGCCCCCTGCGCAAAACGGCCCCAACTCCTCGGGCGAGAGCACATAAAGCGGTAAACTGGCCTGATCCGGATCGGCAAATTGGACCGGATTGATCGGGAAAACGGGCGACATGACGGCTCACTGCTAGGGATTTGCGGCAAGCCTAGCGACTTCGTCGTGTGGCGCAATCCCCGATCTGCCCCGTCACAGGGTGGAACGATCCGCCGTGGTTTGCCCAAGTGCCAAGGACCGTTCCGCCACCCGCAACAACCGCGCCCATATCGCGGAAAAGGCGGTGAAATCTGCATTTTCCAGACTGGCCCGGAGGTCAACGCTGGTGGCGGCCAGACTGATCAGGCCAAGGTTGTCAGCCATCTGTTCCAGTTTGCGCAAAGGTCGGGCCAGATCGGTCAGATCATGCTGCGCGATGCGGGTTTGCAGGCCATTCAGGGTCAGGGCCAGCTCTGACACCGCGCGGCTGACGATCCGGTCAGCCGAGTCTGTTCCCAGATTGCGGTAGATCGTGGCAATCGGTTCGGCGTCCTGAACAACCGTTACGGATGGACGCAACACAAAGACATTCTGTTTGGTCATGGACCACACCTTTCAAAAACACACCCGCATTAAATCTAGGCGGTTCTCACTGAACAATCTCTTTCCACCATTCGCAAAAACGCATCGCATTTTCCGAGATTGCTCTGGATGCTTTGGGCCTGTATCAGGTCGGTAACGACGTTCCGAAGGAGACACCGCATGGATGCCGCTCGGCCCCTTCCCAGCTATCTGATCCAACGATTTCATGGGTGGCGTGCCACGAGCTATCAGGAAAACAAGGCGTGGTTCAAACGGCTGGCGGAAAGCGGTCAGCATCCCCGTGCCATGATCATTTCCTGCTGTGACAGCCGCGTTCACGTGACGTCGATCTTTGGGGCGGATGAGGGTGAGTTTTTCATCCATCGCAACGTGGCCAATCTGGTGCCGCCCTATAATCCCGACGGCGAATATCATGGCACATCGGCTGCCGTGGAATATGCGGTGACCTCTTTGGGCGTGGCGCATATCGTTGTGCTGGGCCATTCGAACTGTGGCGGCGTGCGGGGATGCCACGACATGTGCTGTGGTCGCGCCCCGCAACTTGAAGAAAAATCGTCCTTTGTCGGCCGCTGGATGGATATTCTGCGCCCCGGGTTCGAGCGGGTCAAAGACATCGACGAGGCGCATCGCCTGCGCGCCCTTGAGAAAGAGGCGATTTTGGTCAGCCTTGAAAACCTGATGACCTTTCCCTTTGTCCAGCATGCCGTCAAAGAAGACCGGCTGACCCTGCACGGTCTGTGGAACGATACGGGCGAAGGGGCGCTGGAGCATTTCGATCCGGCGCGCGGCTTCGTTCCCGTCTGACCGCGCATCGGCCAAGTTGCCCCATTGATGGGGTGGGAGGCGCGACGCCGGCGTCGAAAACCCTTTGCCAAACACCGGGGGCCAAACATCAAAAGGCCGGTCTGACAGGGGATCAGACCGGCCTTTGCAACTGTTATCGGCTTAGCAGCCTTGGGGCGATCAGCCCTTTTTCAGGCAGCGTTGCCCCAGAACCTCGGCGATCTGTACGGCGTTCAGGGCCGCG
>JALQUQ010000132.1 GCA_023263735.1 Paracoccaceae bacterium
AGACGGTAAGCTACCGGATGGTAGCAAATATGAATGGTCTAAGAACGACCGAGTTGGTGCAGCATTTAAAAATAATAACCGCTAGTTGACACTAAACACAATTTAAGCTATAATTTTAACTACACAACAAAGGAAATTATGTCAGTTACCCTTAAAAACCTAGAAGCAGCTCTTGCAGGCGAATCTATGGCGCATATTAAATATCGATATTTTGCTAAACTTGCCCGAGCTGAAGGATATACCGAAGTAGCAGCTCATTTTGAACATACTGCTGATCAAGAACTGTTGCATGCCTGGGGTCATCTAGAGTTGCTTGTTGGTAAACCTGATACCCGTAAGTGCTTGGAAATAGCCATTGAAGGCGAGACTCACGAATTTACTTACATGTACCCGGGATTTGCTGCCGCTGCTAAGGCTGAGGGAAATATTGAAGCAGCTAAAGAAGCAGAACAACAGATCGCCGAGGCCGCCATTGCCGCCGCCGAGGCGGGCGCGGCCATCTTGCACCTGCATGCGCGCGACCCGGCCGATGGCCGCCCCTCGCAGGACCCGGAGCTGTTTGTGCCCTTTCTGGAACAGATCAAAGCGCGCACCCAGGCGGTGGTCAACATCACCACCGGCGGCAGCCCGCACATGAGCGTGCAAGAGCGCATGCGCCCGGTGCTGGCCTTTGCGCCCGAGCTGGCCTCGCTGAACATGGGCTCGATGAACTTTGGCCTGTTTCCGATGCTGAACCGCTTTTCCGATTTCAAACATGATTGGGAAGAAGATTATCTGCGGGGGTCGGATGACCGGGTGTTCAAGAACACCTTCAAGGATATCGAGATGATCCTGACCCGCTGTGCCGACAATGGCACGCGGTTCGAGGTGGAATGCTATGATATCGGTCACCTTTATACCTGCAAACATTTCGTGGATCGCGGGCTGATCAAGGCGCCGCTGTTCATCCAGTCGGTCTTTGGCATTCTGGGCGGGATCGGCCAGCACCCCGAAGACGTGATGCATATGAAACGCACGGCGGATCGTCTGTTTGGCGACAATTACCAGTGGTCCGTTCTGGGCGCGGGGGCCAAGCAGATGCAGATCGCGGCTCAGGCGGCGATGATGGGCGGCAACGTTCGCGTCGGGCTGGAGGATTCGCTCTGGCTTGGCCGTGGCAAACTGGCGGAAAGCAACGCGGCACAGGTTCGCGCGGCGGTGCAGATGATTCAGGAACTGGGTATGGATGTCGCAACCCCGGACGAAGCGCGGGAATTGCTGGCGCTGAAGGGCGGGCACGATGTCAACTTCTGATATCCTGCTGACCGACCGGCGGGACAATGTCTTGCGGCTGACGCTGAACCGGCCCGAGCGGCGCAATGCGTTGAACGACGACCTGATCCTTGCCTTGACGCAGGCGCTGGATGACGCATCGCAAGACCCCGACATTCGCGCCATCGTGCTGACGGGGTCGGGCGACAAGGCGTTTTGTTCGGGGGCCGACCTGAACCCGAATGCGGGGACCTTTGGCTTTGATTATTCAAAGCCGATGTCGAACTACGCCAATCTCTTGCGGGCGGGGCGTCGCGCCACCGTTCCGGTGATCGGGCGTGTCAACGGGTTCTGTCTTGCGGGCGGGATGGGGCTTTTGGCGATCTGCGATCTGGCCGTTGCCTCCCGTTCGGCCAAGCTTGGGCTGCCCGAGGTCAAGGTCGGGCTGTTCCCGATGCAGGTTGCGGCGCTGCTGCAATCGATGCTGCCGGCCCGCAAGTTTGCCGAAATGTGCTATACGGGTGAAATGCTGACGGCGGACGAGGCGCTGGACTGCGGTCTGGTCAATTACGTGGCCGAGCCCGAGGATCTGGATGCCAAAACCGATTGGCTGCTGGACCGCGTGGTGTCCAAGTCGCCCACCGCGATCCGCCGGGGCAAATATGCGCTGTCGGCCACGTCGGGAATGACCTTTGACCAAGCGATTGCCTTCCTTGAATCGCAGATCGGGCTGATGCCCCTGACCGAAGACGCCAAAGAGGGGCTGGCCGCTTTCGCCGAAAAACGTGCCCCCGAGTGGACAGGCCGATGACCGATTTTCCCTCTTTCGTTCATATTGCCGAAGTTGGCCCGCGTGAGGGGTTTCAGTTTGAACCCCCCCATATTGTGACCGCCGACAAGATCCGCCTGATCAATGCGCTGTCGGAAACGGGTGTGCCCGAGATCGAATGCGCGTCCTTTGTGAACCCAAAGGTCGTGCCGCAGATGGCCGACGTCGTGCAGATCGCCGAAGGGATCACCAAGCGCCAAGGCGTGACCTATGGCTGCATGTGGCTGAACGCCAAGGGCTTTCTGCAGGCGCGGGACTCGGGCCTGACGACGCCTGCCCTGACATCGGGCAGCGCGTCGGACACATTCTTGCAGCGCAACAACAACCGCACCCCCGAAGAGCAGATCAAGGGCCAGCGCGATCTTCGCGCGCTGTATTCCGAAAACGGGCTGGGGTCGGGGCCGATCTATCTGTTCACCGCCTTTGGCTGCAATTACGAGGGCGAAATCCCGGTGGAAAAGGCTTTGCAGCGCTGTGCCGAACTGGTGCAGGTTTGCGAAGAGGCGGGCACCCCGCCCGCCAATATCACCCTGTGCGATACCATCGGGGCCGCCGATCCGATGCAAGTGCGGGCCTTGGTTTCTGCCGTGCGCGAAAAGTGGGATTATCCCGTTGCCCTGCATCTGCATGACACGCGCGGCCTTGGCATTGCCAATGTGATGGCCGGGCTGGAATTGGGCGTGGCGCGGTTCGATGCCTCGGTCGGCGGTCTGGGCGGGTGCCCCTTTGCGGGCCACAAATCCGCCGCCGGAAACGTCGCGACCGAAGAGGTGGCCCTGCTGTGTGACCGGCTGGGCATTGCGACCGGCATCGACATTCCCGCATTGATCGAAGCGGCCCGTCTGGCCGAAGAGATCGTGCGTCACCCCCTGACAAGCAAGCTTGCCCACGCGGGCACGTTCAACCGCCACCCTTAGGGCGATGGAGCAAAACACATGATCAAACCCGATCTTCCCGCCGGTATCGAGGCCACTGAAGAGCGTATGCAAATCGCCGAATCCGTTCGGTCGCTGACCGACCGTTTTGACGATGACTGGTGGCTGGAAAAAGAACGCAAAGCCGAATTCCCCCACGAATTCCATCAGGCCATGGCCGAGGCGGGATGGCTGGGCATCACCATGCCCGAGGCATATGGCGGCGCGAACCTTGGCGTCACCGATGCGGCGCTTTTGATGCAGCTTGTGGGCAATTCGGCGGGGGCCATGGCGGCCTGTTCGTCGATCCACATCAACCTGTTTGGCCCGCATGCGATGGTCAAACACGGAACCAAGGCGCAAAAGGACCGGATGATCCCGCCGCTGGTCGAGGGCAAGCATATCGCCTGCTTTGGCGTGACCGAACCGGATGCGGGGCTGGATACCACCCATATCACGACGCGCGCGGTCAAAAAGGGCGACCGCTATATCGTGAACGGGCAAAAGGTCTGGACCTCGACCGCGCAGCAGGCCCACAAGATCCTGCTGCTGACCCGGACCACCCCAATCGAAGAATGCCGCCGCCCGATTGATGGCATGACGCTGTTCTACACAGATTTTGACCGGGCCCGGATTGCCGTGACCCCGATTGAAAAGATGGGGCGTGCGGCGGTCAATTCGAACTCGATCTTTATCGACAATTTGGAAATCCCCGAAGAAGACCGGATCGGTGAAGAGGGGGCGGGGTTCAAGCTTCTCCTTGATAGCCTGAATCCTGAACGCGTTCTGGTGGCGGCCGAAGCCATTGGCGTGGGCCGGCGTGCGCTGGAAAAGGCCGCCGATTACGCCAATGAGCGTGTGGTTTTTGGGCGCAAGATCGGGCAGAACCAGTCGATCCAGCACCCGCTGGCGCAAAGCTGGATGGCGCTAGAGGCGGCCGACCTGATGGTCTGGCATGCGGCGCGGCTGTATGATGCGGGCAAATCCTGCGGGGCCGAGGCGAACAGCGCCAAGTTTCTGGCGGCGGATGCGGCCTTTGATGCCTGTGACCGCGCGGTGCGGACGCATGGCGGCTTTGGCTATGCCAAGGAATACCATGTTGAGCGGTATTTCCGCGAAATCATGTTGCCCCGCATCGCCCCTGTCACCCGCGAACTGATCATGTCCTTCATCGCGGAACGCGTGCTGGAACTGCCCAAGTCTTACTGAGGAACGCCATGAAACTTTCAGGAAAAACGGCGCTGGTCACCGGCGCCTCGTCGGGATTGGGGGCGCATTTCGCGCGGGTTCTGGCCGGGCAGGGGGCGGCGGTCACCTGTGCCGCCCGCCGGACCGACCGTCTGGAGGCTTTGGTGGCCGAAATCGGCCAAGGCGCGCGGGCGGTTGCAATGGATGTGACCGATCCTGAAAGCGTCAAGGCGGGGTTTGATCAGGCCTATGACATCGTGATCAACAATGCGGGCGTCACCTATGATGGCCCGGCCCTGAAAACCGTCGAAGATGATTGGATGTGGGTCATCAACACCGATCTGAACGGGGTGTTCCGGGTGGCCCGTGCGGCGGGCGAGGCTTTGGTCGCTGCGGGCAAGGGCGGCACGATCGTCAATATCGCCTCGATCCTTGGTTTGCGGGTGGCGGGCAATCTGTCGGCCTATGCCACGGCCAAGGCGGGCGTCGTGCAATTGACCCGCAGTCTGGCTTTGGAATGGGCGCGCCATGGTATTCGCGTGAATGCCTTGTGCCCCGGCTATATCGAAACCGATCTGAACCGCGACTTCTTTGCATCAGATGCGGGCAAGGCCTTGATCAAACGGGTGCCCCAACGCCGTTTGGGCCAGATGGATCATCTGAACGGGCCGCTGTTGTTGCTGGCGTCTGACGACAGCGCCTTTATGACCGGCACCGAAATCGTCGTGGACGGCGGGCATCTGGTCTCGTCGCTATAAGGATATTCCCATGGACTTTACCATTTCCCCCCGCATCGAGGATTACCGCGCGCGCATCGCGAAATTTGTCGAACGCGAAATCATGCCGATGGAGGCGGATCGCGCGAATTACGACCCGCATGAAAACATCAAGGTGGATGTGCTGAACCACCTGCGCGCCCGGGCCAAGGCCGAGGGGCTGTGGTGTCTTCAGTTGAAAAAGGAAACCGGCGGGCAAGAGCTGGGTCTGGTCGGCATGGCCGTCTGCTATGAGGAAATGAACCGGTCGATCTTTGGGCCGGTCGTCTTCAACTCGGCCGCCCCCGATGACGGCAACATGCAGGTGCTGGAAAAGATCGGCACGCCGGCACAAAAGGAAGAATGGCTGCAACCCATCGTGCGTGGCGATGTGCGGTCGGCCTTTGTGATGACCGAACCGGCCCCCGGTTCGGGTTCCGACCCCGGCGGCATGATGTTGACCACCGCGAAAAAGGTGGGGGACAAATATGTCGTGCGCGGCCGCAAATGGTTTATCACCGGGGCCGAAGACAGCGACCATTTCATCCTGATCGCCCGCACCTCGGACGACCCGCGCAAGGGGCTTTCGGCCTTTCTCCACCGCAAGGACACCCCCGGTTTCCGCATCGACCGCCGCATTCCGATCATGGGACCTGAGGAACATGGCGGCCATTGCGAAGTGGTCTATGAGGATATGGAAATCCCGGCCGAAAACCTTTTGATGAAAGAGGGCGATGGGCTGAAGCTGACCCAGATCCGTTTGGGGCCCGCACGTCTGACCCATTGCATGCGCTGGCTTGGCCTGTCCAAACGCTGCGTCGAGATCGCCAACGAATATGCCCATAACCGCTTTGCCTTTGGCGAGCGGCTGTCGAAACGCGAAAGCGTGCAGATGATGCTGGGCGATCTGGCGATGCAGATCGAAATCGGTCGGCTCTTGGTCATGAAGGCCGCGTGGGAACTGGAACGCGGCGGCTTTGCCCGCAAGGAAGTGTCGATGGCCAAGGTTCACGTGGCCAATGTGCTGCACAAGGCGGCGGATACGGCGATCCAGATCAATGGCGCGCGGGGCTATTCCAAGGATACGCCGCTGGAATGGATCTACCGCTATGCCCGTCAGGCCCGTCTTGTCGATGGCGCGGATGAGGTGCACAAGATGGTGCTGCATCGCAACGTCGAGATGGAAGGTCGCGACTTCTGGAAATGGGACATGGGCGCATGAGCGGGCTGGATTTCGATCCCCGGCATCTTTCGGCCTTTTTGTCGGACCGCTTTGGTCCGGCAACGCTGGATGTGCAGCGCATCGCAGGCGGGCAATCGAACCCGACCTATTTCGTCACCCATGGCGCGCGGCGGATGGTTTTGCGCAAGCAGCCCAACGGGCCGATCCTGCGCGGCGCGCATGCCGTGGACCGCGAATATCGTGTGCTGGCGGCGCTGCACCCTGCGGGCGTTCCGGTGCCGCGCCCGGTGCTGTACCACGAAGACCCGTCGGTGCTGGGCACCCCGTTCTATCTGATGGACCGTGTTGATGGCCGGGTGTTCCCCGATGGTGCGCTGGCCGATGCCGATCCGGCAGAACGTCGGGCCCTTTGGATGGGCTTGGCCGATGCCATGGCGGCGATGCACGCCGTTCGTCCGGACGCGGTGGGTTTGGGCGATTTTGGCAAACCCGGCAATTACTTTGAGCGCCAGATCAGCCGTTGGTCGCGCCAGTGGCAGGAAAGTTCGTCCGAGCCGATCCCCGAGCTTGACCGATTGGCCGCGTGGCTGGTGGAAAATCAGCCGGCCGACGATGGCCGCGTCAGCCTTGCCCATGGCGATTACCGCATGGGGAACGTGATTTTCCACCCGACCGAACCGCGCGTGATCGCGATTTTGGATTGGGAGCTTTCGACCCTTGGCCATCCGCTGGCCGATCTGGGGTTCTGCTGCATGGCATGGCACAGCGCGCCCGAAGAATACGGTGGCATTCTGGGGCTGGATCACGCGGCGCTTGGGCTTCCGTCCGAGGCTGATTTCGTGGCCCGCTATATGGCAGGAAGCCCGGGAATGGCCCCTCTGACCACGTTCCATCTGGCGTTTGCCCTGTTTCGGTTCGCGGTGATCTGGGTGGGTATCGCCGACCGCGTGCGCGCGGGCACGGCGGCGGGGGCCGATGCAACCCGCCATATGGATATGGGCGCGCGACTGGCGCGGCGTGGGGTCGAAGTGATCGAAGGCAAACACTGATCCCTTTCG
>JALQUQ010000133.1 GCA_023263735.1 Paracoccaceae bacterium
GTAATGTCGGCGTGCAGCACGGCGGCTTCGACCAGCGCCTTCATGATGGCCAGCGCGATCCAGCCTTGCCCGGCGGTGATGCCATCGGTCCATTGCGGCACCCGCACCAAGCTGACATAGGCCCCGCCCAATCCAGCCATCGCCCCCCCGAACAGAATGGCCAGAATGCGCACCAGCCGCACCTTGAACCCCAAAGCGTGGGCGGCATCGTGGTTTTCCCCGACGGCCCGCAGGATCAACCCCAACCGCGATTGGCGCAACACCCACCACACCGCCCCGGTGATCACGACCGAACCATAGACCACCCAGTCATGGCCAAAGAGGACCTTGCCCAGAAACGGCAGATCGGCCAGCGGGCCAAGGGGAAGCGGCCCGGTCGCAGGGGGTTTGATCCCGACATAGCTTTGCCCGATCAGCGACGACAGGCCCAAGCCGAACATCGTCAGCGCCAGCCCCGTGGCCACCTGATTGGCCATGAAGAACTGGGTCAGCACCGCAAACACCAGGGAAAGCGCCATCCCCCCCGCCGCGCCCCCGGCAAAGCCCATCAACGGCGATCCCGTTTCAACGGCAAGGATAAAGCCACAGATGGCGCCGATGATCATCATCCCCTCGACCCCAAGGTTCAGAACACCCGCGCGTTCCACCACCAACTCGCCGATGGCCGCCAAGATGATCGGCACCGAAGCCACCATCAACGCCGCAAGCAGATTTGCCGGATCAATGCCGCCGAACATCAGCCAACCTCCCTTTGCGCGCCAAACCGGATGCGGAAGTTGGTCAAAAGATCAACCGCCAACAGGAAAAACAGCAGCATCCCCTGAAACGCCTGAATCGCGGCGGCGGGCAGACCCATCATCAACTGCGACAACTCGCCCCCGATATAGGTCAGCGCCATCAACAGCCCGGCCAAAAGAATGCCAACCGGGTTCAGTCGACCCAGAAACGCCACGATGATCGCGGTAAACCCATAGCCGACGTTGAAATCGATGCTGATCTGACCGGCAGGCCCCGTGACTTCGAACAGACCCGCCAAACCGGCCAATGCCCCGGAAATCCCCATGCAAAGCCAGATCAGCCGTGCCGGGATCACGCCAGCAAAGCGCGCGGCGCGCGGGGCCTGCCCCGTCACCTTGACCTGAAATCCCAGAAGATGGCGCTGAAACAGGATCTGCGCCGCGATCACCGCCATAAAGGCCGCCACGACGCCCCAATGCATGCCCGTTCCCGAAATCAGCTCCGGATTGGCCGAAGAGACAAATTTCGCAAGGTTGCGACTGCCCGGAAACCCGCCCCCGTCCGGGTTGCGCATCAAACCAATCGCCATCGAGGCCAGAACATTCTGCGCAACGTAGACAAGCAGCAAGGAGACAAGGATCTCATTGGTATTGAACCGGGTTTTCAAGACCGCCGGGATCATGGCCCAAGCCCAACCCCCAAAGGCACCGGCCAAGATCATCGCCGGAAAGATCAGCCGATTTTCAAGGGGATAGAGGGCAAGGCCAACGCCCGCCCCACAAATCGCCCCCATGATATACTGCCCTTCGGCCCCGATGTTCCAGATCCCCGCCCGAAACCCCAACGACAAACCGACCGCAATCAGGATCAACGGCCCCGCCTTGACCAAAAGTTGCGGGCGCGAGTAGCTGGCAAACTGTTCGTGGAACAACGGGTCCCAGAAAATCGTGCGGATGGCCTCGAACGGGTTCTTGCCCAATAGCGCAAACATCACCCCGCCCGCGATCATGGTCAGCACCACCGCAAGAACCGGCGTGCCATACTGCCAGAACCGGCTGGGCGACGGTCTTTTTTCAAGCCTGATCATTGAACCCCAGTCCCCCAAAATCCTTTGAAAAGGATTTTGCAATTTTCTTTCCAAGAAAATTGGCGCGATCCCGTGCCGTCAATGTGCATGATGCGCGACCTCCATCCCGTGGGCGCCGCCCATCATCAGGCCGATTTCCCGAATGGTCAGGCCCTTGACCGGCCGCACAGGCGACAGGCGACCTTCGTTCAGGGCGGCAAAATCATCCGCGATTTCCAGCAACTCATCCAGATCCTGACTGATGAACACGACCGCGGCGCCATTGGCCGCGCGATCAAGGATCGCCTGGCGAATGGCCGCCGCCGCGGCGGCATCGACACCCCAGGTGGGCTGGTTGATCACGATGACCCCGGGATTTTGCAGCAGTTCTCGCCCAACGACGAATTTCTGCAGGGTGCCGCCCGACAGGCTGCGGGCGGCCACATCTGTGCCCGGGGTGCGCACGTCAAAGGATGCGATGATCTCTTCGGCAAAGCTGCGGGTCTTTGCCCAATCGATGAAGCCGTTTTTCGCCAAACCCTTGCGCACCTGTCCCGACAAGAGTGCGTTTTCCACCAAGGACATATCCGGCACTGCGGCATGGCCCAACCGCTCTTCGGGTGCGCTGACCAGCCCCTTGGCCCGGCGGGCATTGGGGCCCATCTGGCCCAGATCAACCCCCTCCAGCGAAACCGTGCCCGGTGCCGTGCGCAGCTCGCCCGACAGGGCCAAGAGCAATTCGTCCTGACCGTTCCCCGCGACGCCTGCCACCCCCAGAACCTGCCCTTCGGCCACTGTGAAGGTGATATCCTTGAGGCTGGTGCCAAAGGGGATGGGCGAGGCGACGCTCAGGCCCTTGACCTCTAGAACGGGCTTGCCCTTGGGCCCCTCTTTTCGGGCCGGAGGGGTCAGGGTTGCCCCCACCATCAGCTCGGCCATTTCGCGGGCGGTGCTTTCGCGGGGGATGCAGCTTGCCACCACCTTGCCCCGCCGCAAGATCGTCGCGGCATCGCAAAGGGCGCGGATTTCTTCCAGCTTGTGGCTGATGTACAGGATCGACGTGCCCTCGGCCGCCAGTTGTCGCAGAGTGCGGAACAGGATTTCCACCTCTTGCGGGGTCAAAACGCTGGTCGGCTCGTCCATGATCAACAGCTTTGGGTCCTGCAACAGACAGCGGATGATTTCGACCCGCTGCCGTTCGCCCGCCGACAGATCGCCCACGGTCCGCGATGGATCAAGCGGCAGGCCGTATTCGGTCGAGACCTCCTTGATCCGGCTGGCCAAGGTTTTCATCGGGGGGGGATTTTCCATCCCAAGGGCCACGTTTTCGGCAACGTTCAGCGCGTCAAACAGGCTGAAGTGCTGAAACACCATCGCAACCCCGGCAAGCCGCGCCGCCCGTGGCTCTTCGGGCGCAAAGGCGCGGCCCATGAATTCCATCCGCCCCTGATCGGGTTTGACCAAACCATAGATCATCTTGACCAAGGTCGATTTGCCCGCCCCATTCTCGCCCAGCAAGGCGTGAATTTCGCCCTGACCGATGCGGAGCGACACGTCGCTGTTGGCGACGACCCCGGGGTAGGCTTTGGTGATCGAGGACAGTTTCAGCAGTTCGCCGCGGTCTGTCATTGGCTGCCCCCCTGAGCGACGGCTATTTTTTGTGCAATTGGTTGCTTGATTAATAACCGTGCCGCAACCGAGATGGCAATTGCCTGCGGATGTTTTCCCAAGGCGGGATCGCCAATCGGGCAGGTTATCCGATTAATTTCTGAGCGTTGATGGCCAAGTGCCGCCAGACGGGACTGAAATCGCGCCCATTTCGTCGCCGAACCGATCAGACCGCAATCGACGAATCCGTGCGGCAACAGGCGATGGCACAGTTCCAGATCCAGCGCATGGGAAAAGGTCACGATCAGGTGCCGCGCCGTCTTGGGCGACCGGGCCACCAGATCGGCCGGGTTCTTGGCGGTCAAGACATCGACCCCCTGCGGAATATCGCTCGGAAATCTGTCAGCCCCGGTGTCGATCCAGGTCAGGGCAAGATCGGGAAGCGGGGACAGGACCGACACCATGGCCCGCCCGACATGACCCGCCCCCCAGATCCAGACCGGCTGGCGCGGCGGGGTCAGCGGTTCGATGATCCAGCCCTGCACCACCTCGAACCGCAGCGGCGTTTGCCCGTTGCGAGCCTGTCGCAGGCGGTTGGCCACCTTCAGCGGCATGTCGGGCCCGGCCCCCGGCATTGGCCGGGCCAACTGGCCCTTGGCCGCGCCCAGACGGGCATGGTCCCAGATTTCGGTCAACAGCGTCACCGCACCGCCGCAACATTGCCCGATCGACGGGCCAAGCGCGATCTTGTCCAGACGGTCCCCCTGACCCAAGGCCAGCCGCGCCCGGGCAATCGCCTCGTGCTCCAACGTCCCCCCGCCAATGGTGCCAGATTGCCCATTGCCCCAAACCAGCATCGACACCCCGATATCACGCGGCGTCGACCCGGCCTGCGCCGTGATCACAATCCGCGCAACACGGCCGTGCAGATCGACGGCGGCCCCCAAAGTCGCCAGATCAAGGCTCATTTGCCCCCCGCACGCGGGTGACGGCCGCCAAGACGCGTTCGGGCGTGGCGGGGGCATCCAGATCGGGATAGGCGGCCCCGCAGGCGGAAACCGCATCGGACAAGGCCAGAAAAGCCGAAATCCCCAGCATAAAGGGCGGCTCGCCCACGGCCTTTGACTTGCCCACGCTGTTTTCGCGGTTGGGTTTGCCCCACAGGGCCACGTTGAAAACCTTTGGCGCGTCGGAACAGGCCGGAATCTTATAGGTGCTGGGGGCATGCGTCGTCAGCCGCCCCTGATCGTTCCACACCAATTCCTCGGTCGTGAGCCACCCCACCCCCTGCACATAGGCCCCTTCGACCTGCCCGATATCCAAGGCTGGGTTCAAACTGGTGCCGGTGTCGTGCAAGAGATCGGCGCGAAGCACCTTGTATTCGCCGGTCAAGGTATCGATGACGACCTCGGTCACCGCCGCACCATAGGCAAAATAATAGAACGGGCGGCCCCGGCCGGCCTTGCGATCCCATGACAGTTTGGGGGTGGCGTAAAACCCGGTCGATGACAGCGAGACCCGCGCCTCATAGGCCCATTGCGCCACTTTGGCAAAGGGATAGGCCTCGCCCGCCACGCGGACCATACCATCGGCAAACCGCACGGATTCGGGATAGACCTGATGCTTGCCCGCGATGAATTCGGCCATGCGGTGGCGGATCGTCTCGCAGGCCGTCTGCGCCGCCATCCCGTTCAGATCCGCCCCGGATGAGGCCGCCGTGGCCGAGGTGTTGGGCACCTTGGCTGTATCGGTCGCCGTGATCTTGACGACCGAGGCATCGACCCCAAACACACCCGCCGCGACCTGCGCCACCTTTTGAAACAGGCCCTGCCCCATTTCGGTGCCGCCATGGTTCAGATGGATCGACCCATCCTGATAGACATGGACCAGCGCCCCCGCCTGATTGAGATGGGTCAGCGTGAACGAGATGCCGAACTTGACCGGCGTCAGGGCAAGACCCCGCTTCAGGATCGGGTTGGCCGCATTCCACGCCTGCACCTTGGCCCGACGCTCGGCATAAGACGAGGTCTCGACCAGCCGGTCCACGATGGCATCGGCAATGAAATCTTCGACCGGCATGTGATAGGGGGTGGTCTGCGTGATCTGGCGCGAGCCTTCGGTGCCGGGGCCAAGACCACGATAGAAATTCAGCCGCCGCACCTGCAACGGATCGCGCCCCAGATGGTGGGCCACATGGTCCAGAACGCGTTCGATCCCCAACATCCCCTGCGGCCCGCCAAAGCCGCGAAAGGCGGTTGCGCTTTGGGTGTTGGTTTTCAGACGATGACTTTCGATCCGCACATGGGCCAGATTATAGCAATTGTCGGCATGCAGCATGGCGCGATCAGACACCGCCAACGACAGATCCTGCGCCCAGCCACAGCGGATCAGATGGGTGAAATCGACCGCCGAAATCCGGCCGTTGTCATCAAATCCGACACGATAGGTGACCCGCAGATCATGCCGCTTGCCCGTGATCATCATGTCGTCATCGCGGTCATAGCGCATCTTTGCCGGGCGCCCGGTTCGCGTTGCCACGATGGCGCAAGCGATGGCCAAGGCGTTGCCCTGACTTTCCTTGCCGCCAAAGCCGCCGCCCATGCGCCGCACCTCGACCCGCACGGCATTCATCGGCACATGCAGGGCATGGGCCACCTTGTGCTGAATTTCGGTCGGGTGCTGCGTCGACGAATGGATCAGCACATCCCCGCCTTCTTGCGGCAGGCAGGCCGCGACCTGCCCCTCGAGGTAGAAATGTTCTTGGCCGCCAATCTCGAACGATCCGTCCAGAACATGGGGGGCCTCGGCCATGGCGCGGGTTGGGTCGCCCTTTTGCCAGATCACCGGACCCTGCTCGAACCGGCTGTTCGCGGCCAAAGCCTGATCAACGGTCAACAGTGCCGGAAGGGGGGCATAGTCGATCCGGCCCAGACGCGCGGCCTTGCGGGCCGCCAGATGCGAGGTCGCTGCCACCAGAAACACCGGCTGACCCAGATAATGCACGCGCCCCGTGGCCAAAAGCGGCTCATCCTGCGCCGAGGGGCTGCAATCGGGCATCGGATCGAAATCGGCCGCCGACCAGACGCCAATCACACCCGGCGCGGCGCGCACGGCCTCAAGATCCATCGAGGTGATGTCGCCATGCGCAAGGGTCGACAGACCAAACGCCAGATGCACCGCATTGGCCGGCAGGGGAATGTCATCGACATAGCGCGCCTGCCCCGTCACATGCAGCGGCGCGGCATCATGGGGGAGCGGATGGCCTGCGGTCATGCCTGCACCCCCAAAACCGAAACCGTTTCGCCCGCCAGATCGTGGAAATAGCGCTGCATCATATTGACCGCCGTCTGCTGACGATAGGCGGCCGAGGCGCGCATGTCGGACATCGGCGTGAAATCCTGCGCCAAGGCGGCCTTGGCCGCATCGATGGCCGGTTGCGCCCAGTCTTTCCCGATCAACGCGGCCTCGGCCCCCGCGGCGCGTTTGGGAATGCCCGCCATGCCGCCAAAGGCGATGCGGGCCGCGGTCACACGACCATCGGTCACGGTCACGTTGAAACAGCCACAGACGGCCGAGATGTCCTGATCAAAGCGCTTGGACAGCTTGTAGCAGCGCAGGGCGGGGGCCTCGGTCGGAACCGTGACCGCCTCGACAAATTCGCCCATCCGACGGTCTTGTTTGCGGTAGTCCAGAAAGTAGTCTTCCAGCGGCAACGCGCGGCGTTCGGTGCCGCGACGTAGATGCAGCGTGGCACCCAGCGCGATC
>JALQUQ010000134.1 GCA_023263735.1 Paracoccaceae bacterium
TGAAGATTGCCGACTTTACAGACGACGTGACGACAATTAACCCAGGAGACCTGCTTGGGGGTCCAGAGTTGCCCTAAGGAATGCCGTAGCCAAACCAGGCTCAGCAGTAAGCTCAAAACGAGCAGATGATCAACCAGATGGTGAACCAGCTTAATCAGCCTGCACCCCAACTGCATCAACAAATGCAGATGGCAGGTCCGGGTGCGGGCATAAACGAGTAGCTAATTTAGCAGATTGACCCCGCAATCTTGGCCGCTCTGGGCGAAGACGAGAGTCTGGTGGAAGCCTCGTTGCCGCATCTGATCGATCAGATCAACCGCAACGTGGAGCGCACGCAGGTGCTGAGCGAATATCTCGCCCGCATCACGCCCGAGGATCTGCAGACGCACCGCCATCTGTTCGCCGATCTGCGCAATCTGCGCCAGGATTTCGCGGCAGCACAGCCGGACCGCCTCGGGCAGGCCGCTGTCCTCGGCCTCCACGATCCCAGCAAGCCCCTTGATCTGATGCACGCCGATCGGCGCGATATGACCGAATTCGTAGAGATGGGCGCGCAGCGCGTTCACGGCAACGGTGCGGCTCTCGATGAACTGCGTTCGGGTCCGGAACAGGACGGCGCGGGCTTGCTGATCGGCAGTCTTGGGCTCGACGAAGCGCATGGTCGGCCGCAGGGCCGCCTCGACGATCGCCTCCGCGTCGGCGCTGTCGTTCTTGTGCCTCTTGACGAAAGGCTTGACGTAGCGGGGCGCGATCAAGAGCGGCGCATGCCCCATCCCGGTCAAGGTGCGCGCCCAGTGATGCGCGCCCGCGCAGGCCTCCATGGCCACCGTGCAGGCCGGTTGCGCGGCCATGAACCGTTCGAACTGCAACCGCGTCAGCTTCTTGCGGAACAGGACCGACCCGTCCGCCGCCGCGCCGTGGAGCTGGAACACGTTCTTTGCCAGATCCACCCCGATGATGCTAACTTCCTTCATGGATGCCTCCTTCCATTCTCTTGGGCCACAACACCCCAAGCTTGGCACATCGCGATGCCGTCAGGGAGGGAGGCATCCACTCCATCAGGTAGTAGCCTGCGCGCCCAAGGCCAAGGCCCCGGGATTGCGGCCGTTTTCCCCGTTCGGCCCGATGTTCCGCGCCCCCTGATGATCCTGCCCGCCGTCACGCCCCTGCCCCCGCAGGCCACGACCGGCTTACGACCAATGTGCAATTCACATCGTCGTGTTCTGGGGGAATGATGGCCTGCGGTTCGAACAGCGGCGGGAGGGCGCCTCTGCGCGAACGGAGCTGTGAAGCCCAAGGGAGGAACCCGAATGAACCGTTTCGTAATCGCGGTTGTCAGCACCATGCTGATGACCGCTCCGGCCGCTTTTGCCGGAGTGACAGAAGAAGACTTGGCCAAGGATGCCGTCACGACCGGCGACGTCTTGACCAATGGCATGGGCCGCGACTTGCAGCGGTTCAGCCCGCTGACGACCTTGAACAAGGACAATGTCAAGAACCTGCTGCCGGCCTGGGCCTTTAGCCTTGGCGGCGAAAAGCAGCGCGGGCAGGAAACGCAGCCCTTGGTCTATGACGGGGTGATGTATATCACCGGATCGTATTCGCGGCTTTACGCCATTGAGCTTGCCACCGGAAAAGAGCTTTGGCAGTTTGACGCCCGCCTGCCCGAAGGCATTCTGCCCTGCTGCGACGTGATCAACCGGGGCGCGGCGATCTATGGCGACAACATCTATTTCGGCACGCTGGATGCCCGCATCGTGGCGCTGAACGCCAAGACGGGCGATGTGGTGTGGAACAAGAAAATCGCGGAATACAAGGAAGGTTATTCCTACACGGCGGCACCGCTGATCGTGAACGGTCTGGTCATCACCGGCAATTCGGGCGGTGAATTCGGGATCGTGGGCGAAGTGCAGGCCCGTGACGCGCTGACCGGCGAAACGGTCTGGACCCGCCCGGTGATCGAAGGGCACATGGGCACGCTGAACGGCAAAGAGTCGACCATGACCGGCACGCTGAATGCGACCTGGCCGGGCGATCTGTGGAAATCGGGCGGCGGCGCAACCTGGTTGGGCGGCTCTTACGACATCGAAACCAACACGCTGGTCTTTGGCGCGGGCAACCCCGCCCCGTGGAACAGCCATCTGCGCAACGCGGGCAAGCCGGTTGACGGCAACACCGGCGACAACCTTTATGCGGCATCGCGTCTGGGGATCGATCCGGCCACGGGCGAAATCAAGTGGCATTATCAGACCACCCCGCGCGAAGGTTGGGATTATGACGGCGTGAACGAAGTCGTGGCCTTTACCGACAAGGACGGCCACAAGAAATTCGCGACCGCCGACCGCAACGGGTTCTTCTACGTTCTGAACCGCGAAGACGGCAAGTTCATGAACGCCTGGCCCTTTGTGAAAGACATCACCTGGGCATCGGGCATCGATGAAACCGGGCGCCCGATCTATAACGAAGACAACCGTCCCGGCGATCCTTCGGCGGCGGCGGATGGCGCAAAGGGCGAGATCGTCTTTGCCTCGCCCTCGTTCCTGGGCGGCAAGAACTGGATGCCGATGTCCTATAGCCAAAACACCGGGCTGTTCTATGTGCCGTCGAACGAATGGGGCATGGATATCTGGAACGAGCCGATTTCGTACAAGAAGGGTGCCGCCTATCTGGGGGCCGGATTCACGATCAAGCCCAATTACGAAGACCATATCGGCAGCCTGAAGGCCATCGACCCGATGACCGGCGAATGGAAATGGGAATTCAAGAACGATGCGCCGCTGTGGGGCGGTGTGATGACCACGGCGGGCGGTCTGGTGTTCTTTGGCACGCCCGAAGGCGAATTCGTCGCGCTGGATGACACCACGGGCGAAAAGCTTTGGTCGTTCCAGACCGGCTCGGGCATCGTCGGCCAACCCGTCACTTGGGAAGCCGATGGCGAGCAATATGTCTCGGTCGTTTCGGGCTGGGGCGGCGCGGTTCCGCTGTGGGGCGGCGAAGTCGCGAAAAAGGTCAACTATCTGAACCAGGGCGGCACCGTCTGGACGTTCAAGCTTCCCAAGCAGCTTGCCTCGAACTGACCCCCTCCGGTTGGGAACGGGCAAGGGCGCGCCTTCGCAAGGGGGCGCGTCTTTTGTCATGGGCGAGCGGGGGGGAGATCAGGCCTTGGGCAGGCGCATCCAGAACCGGCTCATCATCGTCAGGGCGGCAAAGGCCAGACCCAGACACAGGCCCAGCCACAACCCCACAGGCCCATATCCAAAGACAAAGGCCAGAAGGTAGCTGGCGGGAACCCCGATCCCCCAATAGGAAAACGCCGCCAGCCACATGGGCACCCGCGTGTCCTGCACCCCGGCCAAAAGGCCAAGCGCCAAGACCTGCATGGAATCGGCCACCTGAAACAGCGCGGCGCAGATCAACAGCAGGCTGCCCAGCCGCAGGATTTCGGGGCGGGCGGGTTCATCGGTTGCGATGAACAGGCTGACGAGTTCGGTCGGAAACACGACAAAGGCAAAGATCGTCGCCGCAACGATGATGGCGGCCACCATGACCGCGCACAGCGCCCCCATCCGCATGGCGGCATAATTGCCCGACCCGTAAAACGCCCCCGTCCGCACGGTCACCGCCGAGGATAACCCGATGTGCAGCATGAAGGTCAGCGCCGCCAGTTCAAGCGCGATGCCGTGGCTGGCAAGGGCGACCGGCCCGATCCAGCCCATCATCATCGCGCTGGCCTGAAACATGCCGCCTTCGGCCAGACTGGTCAGCCCCATCGGCATGCCCAACCGGAACACCGCGCGAAAATCGGGCCAGTCGGGAACGTGAAAGCGTTGAAAGAAGTGATAGGCCCGCAACCCCGGACCCATCTGGCAATAGATCATCAGCACCAGCAGCGAAAACACCTGCACCACCAGCGTGGCAATGGCCGACCCCGCAACCCCCAATTCGGGGAAGCCCAGATTGCCAAAGATCAAGAGCCAGTTCAGCAGCACATTGATCGGCAGGGCCCCGATGGTGGCCCACATCACGATCTGCGTCCGCTCCATCGCCGACAAGGTGCCGCGCAGCACATGGGTCATCAGCGCCAGCACCATGCCCAGCCCCGCGATCCGCAGATAATCGCCGGCAAGTTCCGCCACCTCGGGCTTTTGGCCCAGCATCAGGAGCAGGTCGTGCGACCACCAGAACAAGGGATAGCTGCCCAGCCCGAACAGGATCGACAGCCACAGCCCCATGCGGGTGACGCGGCGCACCTGCCGTTCATCCCCCCGCGCCCGCGCGGCGGCGACCAGTGGCACCACAGCCTTGCCAAAGCCCGACCCCAGGAAAAACACCACGAAAAAGCTGGAGCCCCCCAACACCCCCGCCGCCAAGGGCAGCACGGCATACCAGCCCAGCATGACCGTATCGATCATGTGCAAGGCCAGTTGGGCCACCTGCGACCCGGCCAAGGGCAACCCCAGCAGCATCAGGGCACGGATATGGCTCCATGCCGTGCCAGCCTGTGGCGAAGAGGGGGAAGATGCGGTCATCGGCGGCAAATACGGATCAAGGGAATCGCAGAGAAAGACGCGATCATCACGGCACGGGCGCGCAAAGTCCAGATTTATTTGATCAAATTTTGTGATGGCGCTGCGCCCCCTTGTCCAACCCGCGATTTGGCGTAGCATCGTGGCACAGGTCCGCGGGAGGGAGCGCAGATGATCACGGTTTATGGGGTATATCGGTCACGGGCCTTGCGGGTCTTTTGGCTGTTGGAAGAGGCGAATGCCGTGTTTGCCCATGTGCCGGTCATTCAGTCCTATCGGCTTGACCATCCGACAGCCGAGGATGCGCCGCTGAACACCGCCTCGCCCGCGTTTCGGGCGGTGAACCCCTTGGGTCAGGTGCCGGCGCTGCGCGATGGCGATCTGCTCTTGTCGGAAAGTCTGGCCATCTGCCTGCATCTGGCGCGCCGAACGGGGGGCAATCTGGGCCCGATGTCGCCGCAAGAAGAGGCGCTGATGGAACAATGGGCGCTGTTTGCGGCCACCTCGGTCGAGCCTGCGGCGATTGAAATCCTCTACACCTATCGCGACAAACAGGCCGACACGCCCACCGGTGCGGGGATCTTGCGGATCGCGGCGGAAAAGCTGAAACGCCCGCTCCACCGGCTGGAAGTGGCGTTGGAGGGCAAGGATTGGCTGCTGGATCGGTTCTCGGTGGCCGATATCATGGTCGAGGAATGCCTGCGCTATGCGGCGGGATATGGCCCCCTGCTGCAAGAGTTTCCGAATGTCGCCAAATGGATGTCGGCCTGCCAGTCGCGGGAGGGGTTCCAGAAGGTCTGGGCCGCCCGCAACGCCGAACCCGAGTGATCAGCCCCGCTTTGCCCCCGCCAACGCCCGGGCGGGGTCGTAGCCCCAGACGGCAAGGATGGAAAACACCACCGTCGCCAAGAGCGTCCACAGAATGGCCGGGCCATTCCACTGGGCGTAAAGCGCAAAGCGGATCATCTCAACCCCTTGGGTAAAGGGGTTGACCGCGCAAATCCGGGCCAGAACAGGCGAGGATTCCGCCATTTTCCACAGCGGATAAAGGGCCGATGACAGAAAGAACATCGGGAAGATCACGAAATTCATCGTGCCCGCAAAATTTTCCAACTGCCGGATCAGGCTGGACAACAACAGGCCCAAAGCCCCCAACATCATCCCCGTCAGCACCAGCGCCGGAATGACGCTCATGCCCCCCAAGGGCGCCACATCAATCCCCCACAAAACCGCAACCCCCAGAAACGCCAGCGCCTGCACCACCGAAACACAGGTGCCTGCAAAGACCTTTGACAGCAGCAGAACCGACCGGGGCAAAGGCGCGGTCATCAAAAGCCGCATCGATCCCATCTCGCGGTCATAGACCAGCGAGAGCGAGCTTTGCATGCCATTGAACAGGCAGATCATCGCCAAAAGACCCGGCAGGATATAGGTCTCATAGGTGATATAGGTCTGATAGGGCGGCGTGATCGACAGGCCAAGGGCGGCGCGAAATCCGGCGGCAAAGACGAAAAGCCAGACCATGGGCCGCACGAGGGCCGAGACAAGCCGCCCCTTTTGCCCCCAAAACCGCAGAAACTCTCGGTGCAAGATGGCGCGGATGGCGATCAGAACCGGCATCAGGCGGCCCTTTCCGCAGGCGCTGTTCGATCCAGAAAGCAGGCAGACAGCGGTTTATCCCCCCGAATGTCGCCCGCACGGCCCTGATCCAGCACCTTGCCGCGATGCAGGATGACCAGATGATCCCTGTCTTGCACCTCATCGGTCAAATGCGTGGCCCAAAGGACCGACATGCCCTGATCGGCCAGATCGTGGACATGCGCCACGATGGCGGCACGACTTGCGGCATCCAGCCCGACGGTCGGCTCATCCAAGATCAGCACCTTGGGCCGATGGATCAGCGCGCGCGCCAGCTCCAGCCGCCTGCGGTGGCCCCCGTTCAAATCGCGCACCACTTCGCCCGCGCGCTCGGCCATGCCCAGACGCTCCAACACCTCTGCCGCACGTCTGCCTGCCTCGGCACCCGCAATCCCTTGCAAGGCCGCAAAATACAGCAGGTTGCGGCGCACGGTCAGATCCAGATCCAGCGTCGATTGCTGAAACACCACCCCAAGCACCGCCATCGCCGCCCGTGGCCTTTGGGCCAGATCGTGCCCATCCATCAGGATCTGGCCGGATTTTGGCACGAACATCCGCGTCATCAGCGAAAAGAGCGTCGATTTTCCGGCCCCGTTCGGCCCCAAAAGCGCGCAAAACTGCCCCGGCCCCACGTGCAGGCTGACATCCTGCACCGCCGGTTTGGCCCCATAGGAATGGCTGATCCCTTGCAGCCACAGCCCCCCCGGGTTCAGCGCTGATCCCATCGCGGCCCCCTAATTTCCGGTCGGGCGGAAGGCCACGCCCCACGGGAACCGCCCCACCTTGATCGACTTAATAGCCTTGCGATCGGCCACATCGATCACGGTCACATCACCCGAAACGCCGTTCGTGGTGAAAAGCTGGCCATGATCGCCGTTAAAGGCCATGTGCCAGACCCGGCGACCCACAAGGATATAGTCGATGACCTGATGGGTTGCGGTATCGACCACCGCCAGATGATTTGCCGGGCCAAGCGCGACAAAGGCG
>JALQUQ010000135.1 GCA_023263735.1 Paracoccaceae bacterium
GTTACGGCCGGGCTGGGCTGCGGGTCGGGAATATTCGCGAAATCGGGTTTCGATGGCAGGATCAAATCACCCGATGGCGGCGATATGATCGGGTCAATTGCCGCAACCTGCGCCCAATCCGGGTTGACCGGGGCAGGCGCGACAAAGGCAGAAGCTGTACCCGCACCTGCGGCAACCGTTTCGATCGACGACGTCACAAGATCGGACTGTTTCGCCTCTGCGGTCTCGACCGTGCGCCCGGCAATCGTTTTCTGGACGAAATGGCCAGCCCCCAAGGCAATTGCACCCGTGGCTACAACAAGCGTCAGTTTGCGTTGCAAGTTCATGGCAATCTCCACCGCGTTCACAGACGGTGACAGTTGCTCATGAAATCAGGGCCAATCCTTGGCCGTGCCGTGGAATGTTTCGCCCATCGGCGGCAGAAATGGGGCGCATCTATGGCAATGCGCCCCAAACAGGGTCAGACCAGACGGCCGTGGCAGTGCTTGAACTTCTCACCCGACCCACAGGGGCAGGGGTCATTCCGGCCGGGCTCGCCCCAGGTCGTTGGATCGTTTTCGTCAAAACCAGCCAAGGCTGTCGGGGCTTCTGGTGCGGCAGCCGGTTGCGGGGCCTGAACCTGCGCGCCAGCGGCAGCCGCCCTTTGCTGCGCCAAAAGCTGCTGCATCATGGCCTGCTGTTCTTCGGCGCTCAGCGGGCGAATAAAGCCCAAGCGCTGCGAAACATCCTGCCGCAAGCTATTCAACATCGATTCGAAGATGGTAAAACCTTCGGTCTTGAATTCGCTCAGCGGGTCACGCTGGGCATAGCCCCGGAAGCCCACAACCGACCGCAGATGTTCCAGCCGCAGAATGTGTTCGCGCCACTTTGCGTCAATCGTCTGCAGCAAGACCTGCTTTTCGATGTTGCGCATTGCATCTGCGCCAAAAAGCTCGGTCTTTTCGGCCATTTGCTTGGCCGTGGCCTCTTCGATCCGCTCTTTGACCACATCCTGATCGACCCCCTCTTCGGCGGCCCAAGCGGCGATCGGCAAATCGATGTTCAGCTTTTCTTTCAAGGCGGCTGTCAGACCGGCGGAATCCCATGCATCCGGATAGGATTTCGGCGGCATATATGTATCGACCAGATCTTCGATGACCTGCACGCGCATGTCTTCGGCAATCTCGGCCACATCTTCAGATTCCATGATCTCCAGACGCTGGCTAAAGATCGCCTTGCGCTGGTCGTTCATGACGTCGTCGAATTTCAGCAATTGCTTGCGGATGTCAAAGTTGCGCCCCTCGACCTTGGCCTGCGCGCGTTCCAGCGATTTGTTCACCCATGGGTGGATGATCGCCTCGCCTTCCTTCATGCCAAGACTCGAAAGAACCTTGTCCAGGCGTTCGGACCCAAAGATCCGCATCAAGTCATCTTCCAAGGACAGGAAAAAGACCGACCGGCCCGGGTCGCCCTGACGGCCCGAACGGCCGCGCAACTGGTTGTCGATCCGGCGAGATTCGTGCCGCTCGGTCCCCAGAACGAACAAACCACCGGCGGCCAGAACCTTGGCCTTTTCTTCGGCATGTTCCGCTTCGATCCGGGCGCGCACTTCATCGGGGTGCAGATGCGGGTCGGCGGCAATCGCCTCCATCACCTTCATTTCCACGTTGCCGCCCAATTGAATGTCGGTCCCGCGGCCTGCCATGTTGGTCGCAATGGTCACCGCACCCAAACGGCCTGCTTCGGCCACAATCTTTGCTTCCTGCTCATGGTGACGGGCGTTCAACACATTGTGCTGCACCCCAGCCTTCTTCAGCAGGTCTGAAAGATATTCCGATTTTTCGATGCTGGTGGTGCCAACAAGGGTCGGCTGGCCCTTTTCATAGGCTTCTTTGATCGACTTGACGACGCCGTCGAACTTTTCCCGCGTTGTCCGGTAGACTTGGTCATGGTCGTCTTTCCGGGCAACCGGGCGGTTGGTCGGCACTTCGACGACACCCAGTTTGTAGATTTCCATGAATTCTTCGGCTTCGGTCGAAGCCGTGCCGGTCATGCCAGCCAGCTTTTCATAGAGACGGAAGTAGTTCTGAAAGGTCACGCTGGCCAAAGTCACGTTTTCCGGCTGAACCGTCACGTTTTCCTTGGCTTCGATGGCCTGATGCAACCCATCCGAAAGGCGGCGGCCCCGCATCATGCGGCCGGTGAATTCGTCGATCAGCATCACCTCGCCATCGCGGACGATATAGTGCTGGTCGCGGTTGAAAAGCTTGTGCGCGCGCAAGGCTTGGTTTGCGTGGTGCACGATTGTTGCGTTTTCGGGGTCATACAGGTTGTGACCCTCGGGAAGAATGCCCTCTTCGCGCAGCAACTCTTCCAGACGCTCGTTGCCCTCTTCGGTGTAAGTGGCGTTGCGGGCCTTTTCATCAATCTTGAAGTGCTGTTCTTCCAGACGGGGGATCAAGACGTCCAATTTGCGATACAGGTCGCTGCGGTCTTGGCTGGGCCCCGAGATAATCAGCGGCGTCCGGGCTTCGTCGATCAGGATCGAGTCAACCTCGTCAACGATGGCAAAGAAATGCCCGCGCTGCGCCATTTCTTCGATCGTGCCCTTCATATTGTCGCGAAGGTAGTCAAAGCCCAATTCGTTATTGGTGGCGTAGGTGATGTCGCAGCGATACGCGGCGCGTTTCTCTTCGTCTTCTTGATACGGATAAACGACACCGGTGGTCAGACCCAAAAGACCGTAGACCTTGCTCATCCATTCCGCGTCGCGCTTGGCAAGGTAGTCGTTCACGGTGACGACATGCACACCCTTGCGCGCCAATGCGTTCAGATAGGCCGGAAAGGTCGCCATCAGCGTCTTGCCTTCGCCCGTCTTCATTTCGGCGATGTTGCCCTGATGCAGAAAGATCCCGCCTTTCAGCTGAACATCAAACGCCCGCAGGCCAAGCGCACGTTTGCCAGCCTCGCGGCAATTGGCAAAGGCTTCGGGCAGCAGGCTGTCCAGACTTTCCCCCGCCACCGCGCGTTCGGAAAGCAACCGGGTCTTTTCCTTCAACCCGTCGTCGGAGAGCGCGGCAAATTCCGGTTCCAACGCGTTGATCTTTGCAATGATCGGACGAACCGACTTAACCTTGCGGTCATTCGGGGTACCAAAGACCTTGCGTGCGAGCGAACCGAGACCCAGCATGTTTTCTCCGTGGGTATTCCTGACAGGATCGTGTGAGCCAAAGGACTTGCTCGCCGGTGATGGCTTCCATAGAAAGCCCATGACGGTTGGCTGCCCCAGTCGCACGCGACCCCCGCGATTTAAGGGACAGGCCGGCCATAGTCAACGTTTCGCGGGGTCACAGCCCATTCAGGAGGGTGTAAGAATGATGAAAACCGCAACAATCATCGCAGGACTTGCCATTTCGACGGCCCTTGTTGCACCCGCCTTTGCCGAAGAAACGACCGCAGCAACGGTCGTGGCGACGGTGAATGGTACCGATATCACCTTGGGTCACATGATCGCGATCGCCGAAACCTTGCCGGCCCAATATCAGTCCCTTCCCGATGACGTTCTGTTCAAGGGCATTCTGGACCAATTGGTTCAGCAAACCGCCTTGGAGCAATCCGCAGGCGAACTGAGCAAACGGGATCTTCTTGCCCTTGAAAACAACCGTCGCGGCTATGTCTCGGGCGTGGCATTGCAGGCCGTGGTCGATGCCGCTGTTACAGATGAGGCGCTGAAGGCCGCCTATGATGCCAAATACGCCAATCTGGAACCGCAGACCGAATACAACGCCGCCCATATTCTGGTGGAAACCGAAGAGCAGGCGAAAGAGCTGAAAGCAAAGATCGAGGCCGGCGAAGATTTCGCCACCTTGGCCAAAGAGAATTCCAAGGACACCGGCTCGGGTGCCGCAGGTGGGGATTTGGGCTGGTTCGGTCTGGGCATGATGGTCAAGCCGTTCGAAGAAGCCGTCGTTGCAGCCGAAGTGGGCAAAGTCTCCGAACCGGTACAATCACAGTTTGGCTGGCACATCATTCTGGTCAAGGAAACCCGCCCCAAAGCCGCCCCGACCTTGGACGAAGTGCGCGATCAACTGGCCGCTGAAATCGAAAAAGCAACGGTCGAAGCGCATCTGAAAGCCATCACCGAAGGCGCAAAGGTCGAACGCCCCGGCGAAGGGCTTGACCCCAAGCTGCTGCGTGATGCTACGCTGCTGGACAAATAAGGGAACAGGGACATACCGTCATGGGCAAGACCGATTGGAAGGCCGAAGCGAAAGACCTGAAGAAAAAGGTCCGCAAGCTGAAAGAACGGCTCGGTGAGGCTGCGGCCTCCGTGGTTGACGACGTCACGGAAGCGGCCGAAATGGTGGTGGCCGCCGCCAAACCCGCGAAATTGGTCTCGCCCTTGGCGCCCAAGGATGGGTTCCCGACCCTGCCATTGATCAAAGGCGTGGAATTCGCCGCCGCCGAGGCGGGGATCAAATACAAGAACCGCAAGGATGGGATGTTGATCCGTCTGGCGCCCGGAACGTCGATGGCCGGGGCTTTCACCCGGTCAACGACTCGGTCGGGTTGCGTGCGCGACTGTCAGGCCAAGCTGGAGCAAAAGGTTCCCGACGGCGCCGGGGCAGCGATCATCGTCAACTCGGGCAATTCCAACGCTTTCACCGGCAAGATCGGTGACGAGGCGGTGGCTGCCGTGACCGGCGGCGTTGCTCAGGCATTGAACATGCCGGCAAGCCGGGTCTTTTCTTCGTCGACTGGCGTGATTGGTGAACCGCTACCGCATGGAAAGATCACGGATGTCATCCCGACCTTGGTCGCGAACCTAAGCGAAGATGCGATTGAAATGGCAGCCCATGCCATGATGACCACCGACACTTTCCCCAAAGGCGCGTCGGCCACGATCGAGGGTGAGGGCGGCCCGATCCATATCGCAGGGATTGCCAAAGGGTCGGGCATGATCGCCCCCGATATGGCGACGATGTTGGTCTATATCTTCACCGACGCCAAAATCTCTCCGACCATGCTGCAGCGGATGTTGTCGCGCAACGTGGACGCGACCTTCAACTCGATCACCGTCGACAGCGATACGTCAACCTCTGACACCCTGCTTTTGGCCGCCACCGGCCAATCGCCCGCCGCCGAAGTCAAAGGCGCGGTTTCCAAGGCATTTGAAAAAGCCTTGGCTGCCGTGATGCAGGATTTGGCGTTGCAAGTCATTCGCGACGGCGAAGGCGCGACGAAACTGGTCGAGGTCCGTGTCACCGGCGCCGCTTCTGACGCCGATGCGGCAAAGGCGGCCTTTGCCATCGCCAATTCGCCGCTCGTCAAAACCGCAATTGCGGGCCAAGACCCCAACTGGGGCCGGATCGTGGCCGCTATCGGCAAATCGGGCGCAATCGCCGAACGCGACCTGCTGACGATCCACTTCGGCTCGATCCTTGTGGCCAAAGATGGCTGGCGCAATCCGGCCTATCAGGAAGAGGAAGGCGCCGCATATTTCCGTCAGGAAGAGCTTTTGATCCGCGTGGATATGGGCCTTGGCAAAGCAAAGCGCAGCGTCTGGACCTGTGACCTGACCAACCGCTATATCGAGATCAACGCCGATTACCGGTCCTGATTCAACACGTTGGGCGGCTCTGGTCAGACCGGGGCTGCCCGTTTTGCGGGGTTTCTTTCTTGAAAATCATCCTTGTTTCAGCCGTGGCTTTGATTGACCGTGACGGGCGCGTCTTGCTGGCCCAGCGTCCCGAGGGGAAATCTTTGGCAGGGCTGTGGGAATTTCCCGGCGGCAAGGTTGAGCCCGGGGAGTCGCCCGAAGTGGCACTGATCCGCGAACTCAAGGAAGAATTGGGCATCGATACGTGGAAAAGCTGTCTTGCCCCACTTACCTTTGCCAGCCACAGTTATGACGATTTTCATTTGTTGATGCCGTTGTTTGCCTGCCGCAAATGGGAGGGAATCGTCCAACCCCAAGAAGGGCAAAAACTCGCTTGGGTGGCCGCAAATCGGTTGACCGATTACCCTATGCCCCCTGCCGACATCCCCCTGATCCCAATTTTGCGTGATTGGCTGTAATCTCTGGTTGAGCGATCACGAAAGATATCAACCAAAAACTTTTGTGCCATACGCTTCCCTTTGATTCCAGATTATCAAGATTGCCGTTCAAATGAGGGCGATCCATGCTGCGAACAGTTGCTGTTTCAAGTTGTATTTCAGTGCAGGGCCTGTTCGTTCGGGCCCTCTCGGATGGTAAAATCGTGGTCCAGGTTGACGATAAAACCTACGTTGGACTCCCGGTTGAACCGATGCGCCGTGCGTCCTGACGGACAGGCGCTTTTGCGACCCGCGTGCTGAAATAGAAATCCTAGGAAATGAAAAAGGCCGCTGTTTTCACAGCGGCCTTTTTGTTCTGAACCCTTGGGTCAGGCCAGCTTGCGCTGGACCTCTTCCCGTTCAAAGATCTCGATAACATCGTTGGCGCGAACGTCGTCATAGCGTTCAAACGCCATGCCGCATTCCTGACCCGACTGCACTTCCTTGACCTCATCCTTGAAGCGCTTGAGCGTCTTGAGCGTACCTTCGTGGATAACCACGTTGTCACGCAGCAAGCGCACGCCTGCCGACCGACGCGCCACACCTTCGGTGACGATACAGCCCGCAACGTTGCCAACCCCGGTAATGCGGAAGACTTCTTGGATTCTTGCATAACCGATGAAGTTTTCGCGAACTTCTGCCTTCAGAAGGCCCGAGGCCGCCTGTTTGATGTCGTCGATCAGATCGTAGATGATCGAGTAATAGCGGATCTCGACGCCCTTTTGCTGGGCAGCGTTACGCGCCGTCGCATTGGCACGAACGTTAAAGCCGATGATCGCCGCGCCCGATGCTTCGGCCAGACCAACGTCGGTGTCCGTGATCGCGCCCACACCGTAATGCAGCACCCGAACCCGAACTTCCTCGTTGCCAACCTTTTCCAAGGCTTGAACGATGGCTTCTGCCGAGCCCTGAACGTCTGCTTTGACCAGAACCGGAAGTTCGGCCACAGCGGCATCAGCCTTGGCTTTCACGGCTTCGTTCTTGGTCTTGTCGTTGTAGAACTGGATGCGGCCGTCGCCGTTCTTGTCCTGGAACTTCAGCAGACCCGTGGTTTCCCAACGCTTCATCCAGTC
>JALQUQ010000136.1 GCA_023263735.1 Paracoccaceae bacterium
GTCCGCTCGCGTAGAGCTTCGGATCCGCGTGGAGGGTGGGCAGCGCGGTGATGCGCTGGACGATGTCCACCACCCGGACATCGTGGAAGGCGAACAGCGCCTCTTCTCCCTGCGGGTCGTGCTGGTCCATCTGGGAGGTCACGTGCTTGCGCTCCCGCAGGGACTTGCGCTCGAACATCTGCGACGGGTCGGGAAAGGAGACGCGGATGACATGCGCCATCTCTTCGGGTAGCAGGTTGTCGACGGCGAACCACTGCGTCCCGATCAGCCCCACCACCGAAAACAGCGACAGCGGCACATCCCAGATGTGATGGCCGTAAATCGCTCCGATCAGTCCAAAGGGAATGACCGACATCACCACAAGCGGCCGCGTCCAGCTGGCAAAAATCCACGACAGGCACATGTAAATGCCCGTCAGGCACAAGATCAGACCGGTGCGGGCGTCGTTCAGGAATTCGCGCTCTTGTTCGACCAAACCGCCCTGACGCGTGCTGACCGCAAAGTCATCCGACAAACCGGGCAGGATGACCTCGCGGATTTCCTTTTGGATTTCGGCGGCACGCGCGGGATCATCCTCGGCCAAATCGCCCGAAACCGTCACGATCCGCAGGCCGTTTTCGCGGCGGATGGTGGAAAAGCCGTTTTCCCGTTCGACCGTCACGATATCGGCCAGTGGGACATAGTTGCGCGGCCCCACCCGCATCAGGGTGCGTTCCAGAAAATCGGCGGTCAGTTCTTCGGCTGGCAGTTCAACCCGCAGGGTCGCAGATCGTGGGCCATCCGGGTAACTGGCAGCCTCGATCCCGTTTAGCCGCTCTCGCAACGCGCTGCCCAGACTGTCGATGGAAAAGCCCAGCGCTTGCCCCATCGGCGTCAGGTTCAACACCAGTTCTTCCTTGTCATAGGCCAGACTGTCTTCCAGCGCCGATACCTCGGGGTAAACCCCCAACCGGGCCTTCAAACCTTCGGCCGCGCGCTTCAACTCTCCGATGTCGGCCCCGTAAAGATCGATGGACAGCGCGTCACCGCCCGGCCCAAATCGCCCGCCACGGAACGAAAGTTCCTCAAGCAGCGGGTGGGCCCGAACCTCTTCTTGCAGCGCCGACACAAAGGCAGAGCTGGAATAAGGCCGGTCATCCGGGCTGATCAATTCAATGGAAATCGCGCCCAGCAGATCGGCATCCTTGCCCTCGGCGCTTGAGAGGCCGCGCCCCGATGCCCCGCCCACCTCGGCCATGGCAAAGGTGATCGGGTCTTTCCCGTGTTCCGCAGCAAAAGCAGCGGAAACAACATCTGTCGCCCGTTGCAGTTCCTGCATCATGGCAAGGGTATCCCCGCGCGACGCGCCCGGCAGCATCGAGAAATTCCCGGTTACGCTGGCCTGTTCGGGGGCGTTGAAAAAGCGAAACGGCACATCGCCCCGAATGAACAGCGCCGAAGCCACCGCAAGCACCAGAATGGCCCCCGCCAAAACGGGATAGCGCGCCAAAAGCAAGAAACGCAGGATCGGTTTGAACACCACGGTCTGGAACCAGACCATCCCCCGGTTCACCTGCCGCGACGGCCAATCGTACCACTTGTCCTGACGGGATGCGGCAATGGCATGGGCCATATGGTTCGGCAGAATGAAGAAGCATTCCACCAGACTGGCCAATAAAACCGCGATGACGGTAAAGGGGATGTCGGCGATCAGATCGCCAAAGCGGCCCCCGATGGCAACCAGTCCGAAAAAGGCGATGATCGTGGTCACGGTCGATGCAACGACCGGCATCATCATCCGCCGCGCCCCCTGTTCGGCGGCGGTCAACGGGTCTTCGCCCAGACTGCGCCCCCGAAAATCGGCATGTTCCCCCACGACGATCGCATCATCGACCACGATCCCCAGCATGATGATCAAGGCAAACAGCGAGATCATATTGATCGTCAGCCCGGTGGCATACATGGCAGCAACCGCCGCCAGCATCGAAACCGGGATCCCCGCCGCCACCCAAAGCGCGGTGCGCGCATTCAGGAACAGGAACAACAGCACGACCACCAGCAAAAGCCCGGTGCCCCCATTGTCGAGCAAGAGATAAAGCCGGTCCGTGATTTCATTGGCGCGGGCCCGCACCAATTCGATCTTTACCCCCGGCGGCAGGCTGGCCGACATTTCCTGAACAACCGTTTCAACCGCATTCTGCATGCGGATCGCGTCACCATCGGCCGACCGCTCGACCCGAACCGTCATGGCCGGGTTCTTGCCCACGAAACTGGCCCGGCCCCTGTCGGCGCTTTCCACGGTGATCGTGCCCAGATCCCCCACGGTCAGCTTGGTGCCGTCCGGATCACTGCGCACCACGACCGCCGCCAGATCGGCTGCGGTGCGACGCTCGGTCCCGGTGCGAACCCGCGCAATCCCGTCACCCACATCGCCCGCCGGAGAGGACCGCACCGCCGCCGCCAAGGCGTTTGCAATCTCGCGCATCGTGACATCATGCCGGATCAGATCGACCGATGCGATCTCGACCACCGTGCGTGGGTCTGCAAGCCCCCGGATCGTCGTCCGTGTCACACCCTTTTGAAACAAGCGCGCCGTCAATTCATCGGAAAAGCGGCCCAGTTGATCCACCCCCACCGGCCCCGAAATCACCAGATCGGAAACCGAATCCCGCCACTGGCTTCGCCGGACCACCGGCTCGTCCGCCTCATCCGGCAAGTTCGAGGCGGCATCGACGGCCGCCTGAACATCCTCGGCCGCTTGTTGCAGATCGACCCCCGGGTCGAATTCAAGGGTGATCCGGGCAGACCCTTCGCGCGCGACCGAGGTCGCATCGGCGACCCCATCGATGGCCAGCAGCGTGGGCTCCAGCACCTGCACGATGCCATTGTCCACATCTTCGGCCCCGGCCCCTTCCCAATTGACGGAAACCGAGACTTCGGCCGTGACCACATCCGGAAAATACTGCGCCCGAATTCTGGACCCGGCCACGATCCCCGCGACGACCATGATCAACAGCAACAGGTTCGCCACGGTCCTGTGACGGGTGAAATAGCTGATGATCCCTTTGCCGGGGATGTCGGCAGGCGTCGGGCTTTGGTCGGTGGGATCGGCCATCGATCAGCCCCCCATGCGCTGTTGCAAACGTTCCACGACCTGCGCTGGCACCTTTTCCTGCCGCAATTGCTCCAGCAACCGCGTCTTGGCCTCTTTGGGCATGCGCGTATTTCCTTCGACAAAAGCGATCAGCTTTTCCCGATGATCGGCGGTCAATTCCATCGTCTCGGGCTCTTTGGGCGCCTGCGCCTGATCGGGTTGGGTCAGATCGGAAGGGCGCACGGGTTTCACCCGAATGCCCGCCCCCAGCAATGGCGAGCGTTCCGAAACGATCTCCCGGCCGTTCAGGCTGGCAGCTTCGATCAAGACCTGATCGCCCTGCTGGCGCAAGACGCCCACCCGCACCTCTTCCAGACGGTCCTCATTCCCCACAACCAGAATGTCGCCATCGCCATCCACGGCCGTGGCCGGAACCAGCGCCACCTGATCCAGCGCGGGTTCATCCGTGGTCACGGTCACAAAATCACCGGGCCGCAACCCGCGCGCGTTGCTCAGCGCGGCATAGACGATCCGCCCTGTTGCCCCCTCTTCGACGGCGGCCCCCGCCCGGTTCAACTTGCCCGTCGCGGTCAATTCAACGCCCATCAGGTCCATTTTCACCCGCACATCCGCAGGCTTCAATTCACCCTTTTCATCCAAGAGCCGCACGAATTGGGCCGTGGAAAGACGAAGAGCCACCTCCAGATCCTCGGGGTCGATGATCCGGGCCAGTTGTTCATTGGCCGACACCAATCCGCCCTGAACCAGTTTCACATCTGCCAATCGGCCCGAGATGCTGGCCACAACGACCGTTTCCGCCAAGGCCCGTTCGGCTTCGGCCAAAGAAATTCGGGCGCGATCCGCGGCAGAGGCGCTTTGATCCACCCGCGCCTCCGCCTGTGCCAGCGCTGAGCGGCGGTTCAGCACCGCCTGCTCGGCCGTCGAGACCGCCAATCCCGCCGTTTCCACCGCTGCGGGCGATCCAACGCCCCGTTTCTGCAATTCTTCCTGACGGGTCAGGGCCTGCCGCCGCAAGACCAATTGTGCCTCAGCCGCCGCCAGATCATCTTGTGCCAGATCCTTTGCCCGCGCGGCGTCTTTCTGGTCCGCCTCGGCCTCTGACACCGACGCCTTGGCCAGATCGCGGGTCGCGGTCGCATCTGCGGGGTCCAGCCGCAGCAAGACCTGCCCCTCGGTCACAGAGGCACCATCTTCGATGCCCGGCGCAATCTCGACGATCCGCCCACCGCGTGGCGCGCGCAATTCCAACGTGCGTCGCGACCGAATTTCCCCGAATGCCACAATCTGCGGCACAACCCGGCCCGCCGTCACCGTGACCACATTGGCCGAATAAATCCGCTCACGCGCAGGCGGGCCGCCTTCGCCCTTGGCAAGCCGACTTGCAACAGCATCCGAAACGGTCTTGCCCGCCATGGCCAAAAGCCCGACTGTAACAGCGGCCAGAAACAGGCCCATCATGGACCGGGCTAAGAAACGCATGCGGGACCCTTCTATGCTTTGCCCAGAAGACTAGGCTAAAATTCCAGCCGGAAAAGCCCCGTAAACCGGGGCCAAACGGTCAAACGACGCAGAAGTGATTTTCCGTCGCGAAAAATGCCAGAAAACGCACGCTCTCGGCACCGTCAGCATCATTTCCGACGCTTGTGCTCTTCGAGACGGGGAAAGATTTCGACGAAATTGCAGGGGCGATGCCGATAATCCAACTGCCATTTCAGGATTTCATCCCAAGCGTCGCGGCAGGCCCCCGGGCTGCCGGGCAGGGCAAAAAGATAGGTTCCGCCTGCCACGCCCCCACAAGCGCGGCTTTGCACGGCGCTGGTGCCGATCTTTTGCATCGAAACGATGGTAAAGACGGTGCCAAAGGCCTCGATCTCTTTTTCGTAAACATCGCGGTGCGCTTCGACCGTCACGTCGCGCCCGGTCAGCCCGGTGCCCCCGGTCGACAGGATCACGTCAACCTCGGGATCTGCGATCCAGCCGCGCAATTTTTCCGCGATCAAGGCGCGGTCATCGGTCACAATATCCCGCGCGGCAAGGGTATGGCCTGCCCCGGTCAACCGTTCGACCAATGTGTCGCCAGATCGATCCTCGGCCAGACTGCGCGTATCGCTTACGGTCAGCACGGCGATCCGCACGGGAATGAAATCTTTGGTTTCGTCGATCCGGCTCACTTAATGCTCCAACATTGCCAACCGCAGGGCCAAGGCGGCATAGACACCCGCAGATATCCGGCCCAGTGCTTTTGAAAAGCGGTCTGATTGCGCCAGTCTTTGCCCGACCTTTCCGGCAAAAACCCCGACGACCCCGTTGACCACCAATCCGCCGCAGCAAAACACAGTCCCAAGGAAAAGGAACTGAGGCAACACAGCGCGGTTGGGGTCGATGAACTGGGGCAAAAAGGCCAGTATGAACAGAATGACCTTGGGGTTCAAAAGGTTGACCATCAGCGCCTGACGAAAGGCTTGGGCGGGGCGCAGGCCTTTGGCAACGATGCCGCCCAAAGGGCCAGAGGCGCGCACCCCTTGCACCGCCAAGAACAAAAGATACCCGACTCCGCCCCAGCGGATAACGTCAAACGCCAACGGATGGGCCGCCAACAGCGCCCCCAGACCCAGCCCCGCCGCCAAGGTGTGGATCATTCCGCCCACCGCGATGCCGAAATTCGCGGCCATCGCCGCCACCGGCCCCGAACGAATGCCCTGACCAAGGCAAAACATCATATCCGCCCCCGGGGTCAGGTTCAGCGCCAGCCCCGCCGGAACGAATGTCGCCAAGGCGATCCATTCAACACCCAGCATCATGCCCCCCGCAAACGGTCCCGCAGGGTCAGCAGATCGTCCCATGCTTCGCGTTTGGCAATTGGGTTGCGCAGCAGATAGGCCGGATGGGTCATGGGCAAAAGCGGGCGACCCAAAGCCTCGGCCCAGGTGCCACGCGCACGCATGATCCCGCGGGTGCCCGTCAACGCAAAAAGCGGCGTGTTCCCCATGGCCACGATCACATCAGGCGCAACCAATTCGATATGCCGTTCGACAAAGGGGCGCATCATCGCGATTTCGCCGGGTTCGGGATCGCGGTTGCCCGGCGGCCGCCATGGCAGGACATTGGTGATGTAAAACGCCGTTTCCGCATCGACCGAGGTGCGGGACAGGCCGATGGCTGCAAACATCAGGTCCAGCAACTGACCCGCACGCCCGACAAAGGGGCGGCCCTCTTGATCTTCGTCCCGGCCCGGGGCTTCGCCCAAGATCAACACGCGCGCCTTGGGGTTTCCGTCGGCAAATACGGTGGTGCGGGCCCCCTGTTTCAATTCGCAATGCGAAAAAGCCTCGATCTCGGCACGCAGGGCCTCAAGCGTCTTGGCGCGGGCCGCAGCCTGAGTGGCCTCGACCACCGGATCGATCTTGGGCCGTTCTGGCGGGGGGGCGTAGGCCGCCGGGCGCGGGGCCCCGGGGGGCGCGGATGCAGGCCGTTCTGGCGCCGCTGGGGCGCGCACCTCAACCGCCCGCGCCTCTGGCAGAGCAAAACGGTCAAGCGGTTCGTCCAGAATGAAATCATCGACCCCGCAGTCAATCTGCCAAGTCAAAGCCGCATAGGCGGCATCCCAGTCCTGCTCAATCTGATCCCCGAGTCGCATAGGCTGACCCTAGTGCAGTGCCGCGATAAAGAAAACGGGGGGCTGCAAATGCCGTTGCCCAAAGCCCGATGCTTTGGCATAAGCCGCGAAAGCCTTGCGATGGAGTGCACCATGACCTTCCGCGCCCGCCACCTTTTGGGCATCGAGCAGCTTTCCCCACAAGAGATCCTCACGGTCCTTGATCTGGCGGATCGTTATGTGGATCTGAACCGCCGGACCGTGAAAAGAACCGATGTTCTGGCCGGTCTGACGCAGATCAACATGTTCTTTGAAAACTCGACCCGCACGCAGGCCAGTTTCGAACTGGCTGGCAAGCGTCTGGGGGCGGATGTGATGAACATGTCGGTCGCGCAATCGTCGGTGAAAAAGGGGGAAACCCTGATCGACACGGCGATGACGCTGAACG
>JALQUQ010000137.1 GCA_023263735.1 Paracoccaceae bacterium
GGGGCTGCCCGTTCACCGCTTTGCCATGCGCCCCGAAGACAAACCCTATCTTGACCCCGGTGACATCGCCGAGGAATCGCGCACCGAATATGTGCTTCGTGCGGGGGCGACCAAGCTTTTTGGCACGGCCGCAAAATGGATGTTCCGCCGACCATTGGCCAGTTTGCGCGCGCTGCGTCTGGCAATGCGCTGTGGTCGCGAGGGAATGGGGTCAACGCCGGGAACGGGGGGGCGGATCAAGCATCTGATCTATCTGCTCGAAGCGGCCTATATCGCCAGCCGCTGCCATGATCTGCGGATCACCCATGTGCATGCGCATTTCGGCACCAATTCGGCGACCGTTGCGATGCTGGCGGCCGAACTTGGCGGGGCCGCCTATTCCTTTACCGTTCACGGACCCGAAGAATTTGATGCGCCAAGGGCCCTGTGTCTGGGTGAAAAGGCCGATCGGGCCCTCTTCACCGTGGCCATATCTTCTTTTGGGCGCGGCCAATTGCGCCGCTGGACCAAGCCTGAAACCTGGAAACGGCTGTTCGTTGTTCATTGTGGAATTGAAACCTGGCGCTTCAACGATCCGGCAAAAATGCCTGCGGACGGGCGCAAACTGGTGGCGATCGGGCGGTTTTCCGAACAAAAGGGCTTTGATCTGCTGATCGAGGCGATGGCAGAGGCCGTGAAAGCCGCGCCCGAACTGACGTTGACCATGGTTGGCGATGGTGAATTGCGTCCAAGGATCGAACAGGCGATTGCGCGGCACAACCTGTCGGCACATGTCACCTTGGCGGGCTGGCAGGATGAATCGCGCGTGCGCGCGGCACTGGCCGACGCGCATGCTTTGGTGGTTCCGTCTTTTGCCGAAGGTCTGCCCGTCGTCATCATGGAAGCCATGGCAGCCGCCCGCCCAGTGATTGCGACTGCAATCGCGGGGGTCCCCGAACTGGTGACCCCGGATTGTGGTTGGCTTGTCCCCTCGGGCGATCCTGTCGCGCTGGCGCGTGGCTTGCAGGCCATGGCGGCGACGCCGCTGGACGACCTGAGCCAGATGGGCAAATCTGCCCGCGCGCGGGTTTTTGACCGCCATGACATCACCAAGGAGGCCGAGAAACTGGCGGTTTTTTTCGCCAGCCGCGGAAATCCGTGATACCACTCGCCCAGCGTAAATTTCGTTTCAAAGTTTTGCTTCTTTCATGACCGCACCGTTTCACCTTGCCTGCGCCAGTAACTCTGCATCCATTCTGGCGGCCAATCTTGCGGCCTCTCCGGTGGTGCGTGCAGGTATTCCGTTCGAGGTGATTGAAAACGGCGGATCGGCGGCACAGGCCTACAACCTTGCCCTAGATCGGATCGCGGCCAGCTCGGGCGCCGATCTTGTGGTATTTGCCCACCACGATGTCTATCTGCCGAACGGTTGGGAAAGCCTGCTGGCCAGACGTGTGGCCGAGCTTGACGCCCATGATCCGGATTGGGCTTTGGCCGGGGCCTTCGGGATTTCGATGGACCATCGCCATTTTGGCCCGGTCTGGACATCCTCTCTGGGCCAGATCGTGGGCCGCGTGCCTTTTGCGCCCGAACAGGTTCAAAGCTTTGATGAAATGCTGATCGTCTTGCGGCGGAGCAGCGGCGTCCGGTTTTCTGACGGGCTGCCGGGGTGGCATCTGTATGGCACGGATGTCGTGTGCAAGGCGCGGGCGGCTGGAAAGAAAGCCTATGCCCTTGGGCTGAACTGCATTCACAATGACCGCTTTCACGAAGGTCTGGATGAAAGCTTTGCCCAAGCCTATCACTGGATTCGCAAAGAATGGCGCGACAGTTTGCCGGTGCGCACCCCCATCACGAAAATCAGCCGATCAGGGCTGCACCTGTACCGAGACACTTGGGAGGGACGGAAGTCGCGCAAATATCGTCAGCGTGATGCCGTTGACACCGGGCTGGCGCCCCATCTTTTGGCGGCCCGGTGCGGTTGGAGTGATCTGAGCCTGTCGTGCAGCCCCTAGGGCCTAAAGCGTTCGAATGGCTTCGGCGACGGCGAGCCCCAAAGTCTTGTGTTCCGGCGCGTCGTAATGGATGCCATCGATGGCGCTGACCTTGATGAACTTGCCCGCATCCAGAAATCCGATCCCTCTTGCGCGCGCGAAGTCTTGGTAGAGGGGCGGCAGTTCCCGACTGCGGGCGGCGGCGCCGTAGAATTCACCCATGATCGGGCCCACTTCCTCGACCGGCGGCGGGCAGATCAGCAAGATCTTGAACCCGCCATGGCGCTGCTGCATTTCAAGGCTTTGCGCCACATCCACCAGACCCGCGACCCCGGCCAGAATGGAATATCCCGGCGCGGCAAACCGGGCCTTGACGTCGTTTGTGCCCAACATGATCGTCAGCACGTCAAGCGGGCCATGGCTTTGCAGCGCGATGCGCAACCCCACCCGCCCATTCATGAAATCGCCCATCACCGGGTCGTTGAACTGGGCGGTGCGGCCGGGCAATCCCTCCTCGACCAGCTCCCACTCTGACCCAAGGGCGGCATGGCAAATCGTTGGCCACCGCACCCCCACGCCATATCGATTGACTTCGCCGCGCTGAACGATCGGGGGCGTTCCGTGGGTGTTGCTGTCGCCAAAAGTCATGAGGATGGGCATCGACGGTCTCCGCTGTGGATTTGGCAAAGCCTAGCTTTGCAGTCTGACCGGGTAAATCCCCCAACACCCCTTGGACTTTCGCCAGCGGGGGGGCATATAGAAGAAAATCTTTAGCCTGATGAGGGATCTGATGTTCGCGCTCGACGGAAATGTCGCCACACCCGACGCCAAAGATCTGATCAAAGACAGTACCGAAGCCACCTTCATGAAAGACGTGGTTGAAACCAGCCGCGATATCCCCGTGATCGTGGACTTTTGGGCGCCTTGGTGTGGGCCGTGCAAAACGCTTGGCCCCGCGCTTGAGGCGGCGGTGACCGCCGCCAAGGGCAAGGTCAAGATGGTCAAGGTCAATGTTGACGAAAATCAACGCATTGCCGCGCAACTGCGCATCCAGTCGATTCCGACCGTCTATGCCTTTTGGCAAGGGCAGCCGGTCGATGGCTTTCAAGGGAATATCCCGGCGTCGGAAATCAAATCGTTCATCGATCGTCTGACCCAACTGGGCGGCGACGGCGGTTTGGCCGAGGCCATCGAAGCAGCGGAACAGATGCTGACCGAAGGGGCGGCCGCCGATGCCGCCGAAACCTTTGCCGCAATTCTGGAGGAAGAGCCGGAAAATGCGGTCGCCTATGGTGGCCTGATCCGGGCCCATCTGGAACTGGGCAACACGGACGAGGCCGAGGCTTTGCTGGCCTCTGCTCCGCCCGCGGTGGCCAAGTCCAAGGAATACGAAGCCGCCCGCGCCAAGAATGAACTGGCCAAACAGGCGGCCAAGGCGGGCCCGGTGGCCGAGCTTGAATCCGCCGTGACCGCCAATCCCGCCAATCACCAGGCCCGGTTCGATCTGGCCGCGGCGCTTTTGGCAGCAGGCCGGACCGAAGACGCCATTGATCAGTTGCTGGAACTTTTCCGGCAGGATCGGGAATGGAATGGTGGGGCGGCAAAGGCTCAACTTTTCACTATTTTTGACTCGCTTCCGCCGAAAGATCCGATTGTGCTCAAGGGACGGCGGCGTCTATCGTCGATGATCTTCCTTTGATCGCCGCACATATTCAGGATGCAGGGCATGATTACCGCATCAGACCTTCCTGAAACGATTCCGGTCTTTCCGTTGCCCGGTGCATTGCTTTTGCCCCGGGCAAGATTGCCGCTTCATATCTTTGAACCGCGCTATCTGGCGATGGTCGAGGATTGTCTGAAAACAAAGTCGCGCCTGATTGGCATGATACAGGTTCGCGATACGCCCTCGGGCGAGAAGCGGCTTCAGTCGATCGGTTGCGCGGGTCGCCTGACGGGCTTTTCCGAAACGGATGACGGGCGTTACATGATTTCGCTGTCCGGGATCAGCCGCTTTAGAATTCGCGAAGAAGTGCAGGGGTTTACCCCTTATCGCCGCTTTACCGTCGACTGGGCGAATTTTACGCGTGACCTGACCCGCGAAGAAGAGCGTGACCCAAACTTTGACCGCGCGGAATTTCTGGAATGGCTCAAGCGGTATCTGACCGCCATGAAGCTTGCCACCGATTGGGATGGCCTGCAGGACGCCGAGACCGAGTTGTTGATCAACTCTCTGTCGATGCTTTGCCCGTTTTCACCCGAAGACAAACAGGCCCTGCTTGAGGCGCCCACGTTGGAAAACCGGCGCGAAACGCTTGTCGCCTTGATTCAATTCGCTCTGCGCGGCGGGGCCGAAGGAGATTTTCTACAATGAAAGACCCCAATTCCCCAGCCGACCGTAGCGATCCGCATATGTTGGAAAGTCTGGTGTGCCCGGTCACCCAGGCGACCCTGTCCTATGATGAGGCGCGTCAGGAACTGGTGTCCAAGACGGCGGGCTTGGCCTTTCCCATTCGCGACGGCATTCCGATCATGCTGGTGAGCGAGGCACGGCAAATTTCCTGACCGCCGTTCGGCGTGGATCAGCAAAAGCAAAAAGGGCAGGGAGATTTCGATCCCCTGCCCTTTGTTGATTGTCAAAGACCCGAACCGATTAGCGGCGCGGCGGCTTTGCTTTCCATGTGTTCAACCAAGCGACGATGCGGGCAAAGAAGCCTTTCGCGCGTTCCCGCGCGGCATCCGCCTGCGCATCCACATTGTCCCAAGCATCGCCAACCTCATTCAAGGCGGGGTCGATCATCCGCTCGCGGAATTGCAGCCACATTTGCCGGATCACGAACGCAACCCCGGCCAAAAGGGTCAGGATAACGATATTGACCCAAGGAATGATGGTAACATCCGGGCTTTCAACCTGTTTCACCGCCACAGCATTCGGGAAAATCGTAAAGAATTCGTTCCGCCAACCGTAATGCGTGATCGACACCCATTTCGGATTTTCGGCCGAAGACACAAGGGCCTGTGCCTCAGCCTGCGTGTTGGAACTGTCGAGCTTGAAATACGGCGGCCATCCCCAACCGGTATCTTCGTTTCGATACACCATCGGCTTGCCGTTGGTCTGAACCGTCTGAATAAAGAACACATCGCGGTTGCCGCCCGCCGCCGTGCCGACATCCGGGCTGGCCCAGAACAGCGAATTCGCGCCAAAATCAATGCGCCGGTTTTCCGTGCCGACCACGCGCACAATATCGTGCTGGGGCAGCGTGTAATGCAGGAAGGCAAAGACCAACACGGCCACGACGGCCCAGAATGTCCATTTTACGTATCGCATGTCGGCCTCATTGAAAGTTCAGAATGTAGACGATGGCCACGAAAGCGACCGTTGGCAGGATGTAGATCAGCCACAGAAGACGTTTCTTCAACCCCTTCTCATATTGCGCCATGCCATTGGCGACATAGGCACTGCGTTCCCCCTCTTTGCCGCCGGCGTCAAAGGCTTTTTCCAACTCTTCGCGGCGCAGCGACCGCCAATAGATCGCCATCAGGAAATAAACGATGGTCAAAATCACATAGCCGATGATTGCCAGCCTGATCCAACCGATGATCATGACCTTCCTCCTGTCACTGCGCCCCAAGGACCAACAATCGGCCCCAGATCGCGCGAGGGTTTTGGCTCGGGCCGCCGCCGTTCATCCATTCCCGGTTCGGGACCAAACAAAGCCTCACGCGCGCCTTGTTTATCAACCGCATATTCCCGCGCCAGAAAATCGGCGACATATCCGCGCTTGCGATCTGACCATTTGCTGTAATTGGCGTAGAAAAGCTCTTTGTGCACAATGTACATCTGCCGCACATCCAGCGGCGCCAATTCGCAAAGAAGCATGTTCACCAGATCACGGTCGGGCGTATTTCGGGCGCGCAGCGTATAGAAATAGCTGGGATGTTCGCTATCGATCCGGGGCCAGGGGGCATTGGCTTCGATCCAGCGTAAAAGCGCGGCCAGACCCTGAAACTCATCGGGCAAGCTATCTCCCAGCCGATGCGCGATCTTGCGCAATTCGGTCCGCCGCGCATCCCCGATGTCAAGATTAAGCGAATCCGCCGCGTCGACCAGAATGAAATCCATCTTTTGTCGGATCACGGCCGCCGCATCCATGCCCCGCGCGCTGACAATCGGCTCAACCAGTTCATTGCGGTCCAGCCAATCGGCAATTTCATTGCGGGCCGCCAGATCCATCACCGGCGCAATCGGCAAGGCACCAAGGCTCGACTTGGGCAGGCAAGACATCACACCCGGGAATTTAACCCCCCGAAACACATAAACACCGCCAAAATGGCTGGTCCAGAAATTCGGCTGTTCAAAGGTCATGTCGGGCAGCGCCACCGGCATCCGCGTGACATCGCCCGTTTTCTTGGCCAAGCCGATCATATCGGCAATTAGCACGTCGTCGCGCCACCCCTCGGGCTCTGACCGGAACCGCTCGATCAGTTTGGCCAACTTTTCCGCATCGGCGACATGCCCGCCAATCGTATCGGCCTCAACCACGATCCGGCGAATGTCCAACAATTTCGCGGGCGTCGAAATCTCATAGACCGAGTTTTGCAATTCCCCCGCCACCGCATCCCGCGCGGTCAGGGCAAACAATTGCGCCTCATTCGCCTCGATAAACTGCCGGATGATCCCGCGCGAGGTCGAGAATTTGGCGTTCAGCAGCGGCGCATTTTTTTGCGAGGTGGTCAGCAAGATAAACTGCCGGTTCGCGCCATTGGGGTTCAGATACAGATCATCGCCAATCTCCGCCCCGATTTCCGGCGAATAGCCCGAGATATCAATGTGGAAATCGGAAAGTTGCGTTTCCTTTCCACACAAATGCTTCATCGCCCGCTTGTACCGTTCGACCAAAGCCGGAGAAGACACCTCCACCAGATTGCCAAACATCAGACCTTTTTCGATGAGGCGTTTCATGCCTTCCCCTTCTTTGAACCAAGGGCCATCTTTCGTCTCATTTCAACCAGACACCATGGGAGCAGACCCTGAGTCATTTGCTCCGCCCCTCCAAATACCGCCGCTTCGCCTCTTCCGTCCGCCCAAAATCCCGTACCATGGCCTCAATCGCGACTTCATCGGATTTGTCGGCATAGCGGAATTCGCTGTCGGC
>JALQUQ010000138.1 GCA_023263735.1 Paracoccaceae bacterium
GGTATTGCTCGACACGGTCCAAGAACGGCGATGACGTGCCGATCTTTACCGCCACCCGGTCTTCGGTGCGCGAAGCGGGGCGTTTGACGGCGGAAATGCTGATGCGCCAGATCAACGAACCCGGGATTGGCCCGCAACATCAGATGCTGGAGGCGGAATTGATCATCGGTCAATCGACCTGCCCCGCCCCGCGTGGGTGATGTGGTCCCGGTCCAAAGCTTTCCCTGACAGATGGTCTTTGAATGACAGTTTCGCGCTTTGATTTTCCGCCGGGGTTCGTGTTCGGCGCCGCCACGGCGGCCTATCAGATCGAAGGATCGTCCTTTGGCGGCTGCGGGCCTTGCCATTGGGACAGCTTTGCCGCCACCCCCGGCAATGTGGTGCGGGGCGAAGGCGGCGGGGTGGCGTGCGACCATTATCACCACTGGCCCCAAGACCTTGACCTGATCCGCAAGGCCAATATGGATGCCTATCGCTTTTCAACAAGCTGGGCGCGGGTCATGCCCGATGGCGTGACCGTCAACCCCGAGGGGCTCGATTTCTACGACCGTCTTGTCGATGGGATGCTGGAGCGCGGGCTGAAACCGTTTCACACCCTTTACCACTGGGAATTGCCATCGGCGCTGGCTGACAAGGGGGGCTGGGCCAATCGCGACACCGCTTGGCGCTTTGCCGATTATGCCGAGGTGATTTCGGCCAAAATCGGCGACCGGGTCACCGCGACCGCCACGATCAATGAGCCATGGTGCGTGGCGTGGCTGTCGCATTTTCTGGGCATTCACGCGCCCGGCCTGCGCGACATCCGCGCGGCGGCGCGGGCGATGCACCATATCCTGTTGGCGCATGGGCTGGCGGTGGAACGGCTGCGCGCCATGGGTCAGAAAAACCTTGGGATCGTGCTGAACTTTGAGCATGTCGAACCCGCCAGCGACAGCCCTGCCGATCTGGCCGCCGCGGCCCGTCAGGACGGGATCTTCAACCGCTGGTTCATCGAAGGGATCACCCGGCAGACCTATCCGGCCGAGGTGTTGGAGGGATTGGCCCCCCATCTGCCCGAGTCTTGGCAGGCCGATATGCCGATCATCGGGCAAAAGCTCGATTGGCTTGGGGTGAACTATTACACCCGGTCGATCATCGCGCATGATCCGTCGAAATCCTGGCCGCATCTGGGCCATCAGGCCGGCCCCTTGCCCCGTACGCAAATGGGGTGGGAGATTTTTCCCGAAGGCCTGCGCGCCACGCTGACCCGGTTGGCCCGCGATCATGTGGGCGATCTTCCGATCTATGTGACCGAAAACGGCATGGCCAACGCCGACACGCTTGACCACGGGCAGGTTGACGACGACATCCGCACCGCATTCCTGTTTGCCCATCTTGAGGCGACCAAGACCGCGATTTCCCAAGGCGCCAATGTGCAGGGATTTTTCTATTGGTCGCTTCTGGACAATTACGAATGGGCCGAGGGGTACGAAAAACGCTTTGGTCTGGTGCATGTGGATTATGATACGCTGCATCGCACGCCCAAAGCCTCGTACCACGCTTATGCCCGCGCGCTGGCGCGCAACGACTGAATCTCTGCGCTGGCGCGCAATGACTGAACCCTTCGCGCGGATGCGCGCTGACTGACCTCTTTTCGCTGGAAGACCTGACATGACGTTGAACGTGCTTGCCGATATCGGTGGAACCAATACCCGCGTGGCCTTGGCCAATGGTGCCGTGGTCGATCGGGCCAGCGAGGCAAAGTTTTCCAATCAGGACTATCACGCCAAGGGCCAGGACATCGCCCATATCCTGCGCGATTATCTGGCGCAGACCGGGGCCAAGGTGTCGGGCGTTTGCGTGGCGGCGGCAGGACCGGTCCAAGATGGCGTGGCCGAGATGACCAACCTTGCCTGGGTGATCGACGGCAAGAAATTGACCGATGCCACCGGGGCCGAGCGTGTCGCCATCTTGAACGACCTTCAGGCGCAGGGCCATGCCTTGGGCCATGTCGCGGGCGATGCCTTGAACACCGTTCTGTCCGGGCCCGCGCGTCCGGGGGCGGCGATGTTGGTCGTGGGGCTGGGCACCGGGGTCAATGCGGCCCCCGTTCATCAAACCCGCCATGGCCGTTTCGTGGCCCCGTCAGAATGCGGGCATATGAACATGCCGATCCGCAGCGAAGAACACCTGCGCCTGATGCGCTTTGTCGAGGATCTGTTGCGCCAGCGCGGTGAGACCCCCCATTGCGGTGTCGAAGAGGTGTTGTCGGGCCGTGGTCTGGCCAATCTCGGCCTTTTTGCCGCGAAGGAGGCCGGGGCGGCCGCGCCCAAGGATTCGGCCGATCTTTTGGCGCAATTGGCGGCCGGGTCACCGGTGGCCGCCCATGCCGCGCGGCTTTACACCGAGATTCTGGCCATGACTCTGGCCGATCTGGCGTTGATCCACCTGCCCTATGGCGGCATTTATCTGATCGGGGGCATGGGCCGCGCGATGGCGCCGCATTTCGCGACCTATGGGCTTGAGGCCACCTTCCGCCAAGCGCGGCGCGTCGATCTGCTGGAAACCGATTTTTCGGTTACGGTGGTCGAAGACGATTTTGCCGCCCTGACCGGATGCGCCGCCTATCTGGAAGGTCTGTCGCACTGACCCCAAAGCGGGCCGCTTTGACAGCGGCCCTCTCGTGTGGCCCCCTTCTGTCCCCCGGGGCGGGGCCTGCCTCAGCCGGGCAGACGCTCTTTCAGGAATTGCAGGGTCACGCCCAGACCATCTTGCGAAATCCCGTGACCGCCGCCTTCCATGACATGGCCAAAGGTTTCAAAACCAGCGGCCACCAGCGCGTTTCCGGCCAAGTTCATATCCTCGAACGGCACGACGGGGTCTTGATCGCCATGCACCAGCAGGATCGGCGGTTTGACCTTGGTCTCGGCCTCCAACAGGTCGGGCACCAGCAAACGGCCCGAAATGGCCACCACCCCGCCAATTGCCCGATCACGGCGCGGCGCGATATGCAGGCTCATCATCGCGCCCTGACTAAAGCCCACCAGCGCCAATGCCTCGGGCGGCAGCCCCTCATCGGCCAAGACCTGATCGACAAAGGCATTCAGATCGACCGCCGCCGCCAAAAGCCCCCGACGCTGATCCTCTTCGGACGACCCATCCAGCCATGGGATCGAAAACCATTGCCGACCAAAGGGATTGCCCGAACACGGCTCTGGCGCGTCGGGCGAATAAAAGGCGGTCTGAGGCAAATGGGGCTGCAACGGATCGGCCAATCCCAACAGATCGGCCCCATCCGCGCCATAGCCATGCACAAAGATCACCGCGCTTTTGGCCTTGCCCTTGGCAACGCCCCGCCGTGCCGATTTCAACTCTCTCATTCCCGTATCCCTTCGCGGTCTTTCGCCACGTGGTAGTAAGCCCACAACAGCCGCGCCGCAACTGCCCGCCACGGCGACCAATCCTCGGCCATGGTGCGCAATTCCTTTTCCTTGGGGCGGGTTTCCATCTGAAACAACAGCCGCGCCGACTCCTGCAACGCCAGATCGCCGGGCGCAAAGACATCAGCCCGGCCAAGCGCAAACATCGCATAAATCTCGGCCGTCCAGCGCCCGATGCCCGGCAAGGCCACCAGCGTTTCGATCACCGCCTCATCCGGCAAGTCGCGCAAGGCCTGCCAATCCAACCCCGCCTCGGCCACCCCGCGCGCATAGCGGATCTTTTGGCGGCTGAGCCCGCAGGCCCGCAAATCGTCATCCGATCGGGCGGCCAAGGCCAAGGGATCTTCGGTCAGCCCCGCCGCCTGCAACCGCCCCCAGATCGCATTGGCCGAAGCCACCGAAACCTGCTGACTGACGATCGAGGACAAGAGCGCCGAAAAGCCATCCGATCGCCGCCGCAGGGGCAAGGGCCCCGTGGCCTCCAACGCCACTTTGAACCGGTCATGGCGCGCGGCAAGCCAGTCTGCCCCCTCGGCCACGCAATCGGGGCTGTGGATGATGCGTCCATGCGGGGAAACGGTTTGGGTCATGTCCCAGTGGTGACAGATCGCTCCCGCTGCGGCAAGCGTTGTCATGGGTACAAGAATTCCCTTGCCGCGATGGGATGATCCTTTTAGCGATGACGCATGATGCAAAGCTCCGATACCCTCGCCCGCCGTAACGTTCTTGTGCTGGTCGCCGCTCAGGCGATTTTGGGCGCACAGATGCCGATGATCTTTACCATTGCCGGTTTGGCGGGGCAGTCGCTGGCCCCCAATGCCTGCTGGGCGACCCTGCCCATCAGCGCGACGGTGATCGGATCGATGCTGACGGCCACGCCGATTTCAGCCTTCATGCAGAAACACGGCCGCCGCGCCGGTTTCGTGGTGGGGGCGTTTGGCGGGGCACTTGGGGCCGCCATCGGGGCCATGGGACTTTATACCCAGAACTTCTGGTTGTTCGTGCTGGGCGGGCTTTTCACCGGGATTTACATGAGCGCGCAGGGCTTTTACCGCTTTGCCGCCGCCGATACCGCGTCCGAGGCGTTTCGCCCCAAAGCGATTTCCTGGGTCATGGCGGGGGGCCTGCTGTCTGCCGTTGTCGGGCCCCAACTGGTCAAGGTGACGGCCGAAGGGATGGTCATTCCCTTCCTTGGCTCTTATCTGACCGTCATTCTGATCAACCTTTTGGGCATGTTCCTGTTTGTGGGCCTCAGCATCCCGAAACCCGTGGCCAAGGCTGCGGGCGAACCCACGGGCCGCACGCGGGGCGAATTGATCCGCACCCCGCGCATTGCCGTGGCGATGATCTGCGCTACCGTGGGTTATGCGCTGATGAACCTTGTCATGACCTCATCGCCCTTGGCCGTCGTCGGCTGCGGGTTTGACAAGTCGAACGCCGCCGATGTGGTCACCGCCCACGTTCTGGCCATGTATGCGCCCAGCTTTTTCACCGGCCATATCATCGCGCGGTTTGGCGTTGAACGCGTGATCGCAATCGGCCTTGTCATCCTGTGCGGCGCAGGCGCGGTGGCGATTGCGGGCGTCAATCTGGAAAACTTCTTTATCGCCCTGATCCTTTTGGGCGTGGGCTGGAACTTTGCCTTTATCGGCGCGACGACGATGTTGACCACCGCACAGCGCCCCGAAGAGCGGGGCCGCCTGCAGGGCCTGAATGACCTGATCGTCTTTGGCGGCGTGACGGTTGCAAGTTTTTCGTCGGGCGGGTTGATGAACTGTTCGGGCGGGTCGGTTCAAACCGGCTGGCAGCTTGTCAACCTTGCGATGGTGCCCTTCCTTGTTCTGGCGGGCGGGTCGCTGATCTGGCTGTGGTTACGCCCGAAAGAGGCGTAACCCCCGTTACAGCCGCCCCGTCAGCGCGGCCCACAACAAGCCGCCCTTGATGGCAAAGGCCGACAAGGCCAATTCGCCATCGGCCACGCGCATGGGATTTTGCGCCGCTTGGGTCAAAATCCCCCGCGCCTGCCATGCGGCCAATCTTGCGCCCAAAGGCACCTGCCGCATCCGCGCCGACCGCAACCACCCCAGCCCGGTGTTTGCCAAATCCCGCACCGCCTCGGGCCGACCATCGACCAAGGGATAGCGCCCCCGCGCCTCAAGCTCGGGCACCGCGCGCAGGTAATTGGCCAGCCCCATGGCCCGGCCCAAGGCCCGCGCCGAAGCCTCATCCTGCCCGCCAAGCGCCTTGGCCGCCAACCACATCAGACCACCGGCGGTGTCATCCAGATAGGCATCAAAGGCCGCCTGATCGGCAAAGGGTTCGGAATAGGCATCATGCAGCCGCGCGGCGATCAGACGGTCGATCACCGGTAGGGGCAGCGCCGCCGAATGGATCAGCGCGTGAAAGGGGGCCACCACCTCATGGGCGCGGGGCTTGGGTTCGGCCACCACATCGCGCCACCATTGCAGGCGCATTTCCGCAATCATCGGTTCCTTTGACACCCAAGGGGCGCGCGCCACCTCAAGGTTAAAGGCATAGATCGGCAGCAGCTTGGCCCGGTCCGCCAAAGGGGCCGCCATCACCGACTGAAACCGCTCGGGGTCGCCCTTTTCAACCAGCTTGGCGCAGGCGTCCACAGTCATGCCGGCACCGCAACGGTCAGGTAATAGCCGTAATCGCCGCCATGGGCTTTCCACAATTCGATCTCGGCCTGCGTATCGTCCAGCACTTCGATCAGATCGGCATCGGCATTGGGGCGCAACGCCTCGACCCGCTGGGCCAAGGGGCCATAATAGGCGTCCCATGCCGCCACCCCCAACCAACGCGCGCCCAACACACGGTACCCCGCGCCCTCGACCCGCGCCAGATGGTTGGGCAAATCCATCATCCCGGGATAATCCCGCTCCCAAAAGGCCCGCGCGGCGGGCGAAGGGCGCGGAACCCGCCACAGACAATCGGAAAAGGCCACAGCCCCACCGGGGGCCAGATGCTGACGCCAGGCCGACAGCACATTGGAAACGCCGGGGCCATAGGCGGCCCCCGCCGACCAGATGAAATCAAACTGCCCCTCGGGCCGCAGCATATCGCCCACGACCGCCTGCACATGCGGCTGCTCTGCCCGGATACGGTCGATAAAGGGCGCGTGCAAATCCAGCCCTGTCAAAGATGCGCCCGGGCGCAACCGGGACAAGACCTGCAAATCCGCACCCGGCCCGCAGCCCGCAGCCAGAATGCGCGCCCGTTCGCCCACATCCGCCAAACGCAGCGCCCAGCTCAGGCTGACCTCATCCCCCGGTGCCTCGCGCGGGAGGTCGCTGTGAACGGTGAAAAAGGCCGCGTTCATGCCAAAAGCGCCCCACCCGAGGGGTCGGCCACCGGCTGCCCGAAATCACGGATCAACTTCCACTGGATCGCATCCAACAAAGCCTCGAACGAGGCATCGACGATATTCGCGCTGACCCCGACCGTCGACCACCGCCGCCCCTGCCCATCTTCGCTGTCGATGATGACGCGGGTTACGGCCTCGGTCCCGCCTTGGGTGATGCGCACCTTGAAATCCACCAGATGCAGATCGTCGATCACCGATTGATAGGGCCCCAGATCCTTGGCCAGCGCTTTTGACAACGCATTGACCGGCCCCCGGTCGCCGCCACTTTCATCCAT
>JALQUQ010000139.1 GCA_023263735.1 Paracoccaceae bacterium
GGCCAGCCGATCTGGCCCCTGCGGCCCGACCATGGCCCGCCGCTTGGGTCAAAAGGTGCCGCAAAGCGCCGCGCAAAACCATCAAGAAATTCGGCAAATCGACAAGCGCAGCTTGTCAATCCCCAAGCCCCCGTCTGCGCGCCCACCGCGCCACGCGCGCAAAACGAAAGCTTGCGAAAATCCCTGGTTGCGAGGAACGTGGGACCAGATAGGAAAAGGCACCCGCATGCGACGCACCCTGCGCTTTCTCTCTCATGTCCTGTTCTTTCTGGTCGTCCTGTCGGCCACGCTTTGGGCCTTGGGGGCGATCTGGTTCCATCTGCACGACCGGGCCTTGATCATCGGGCTTTGGTCCACCCTTGCCGCCGCCTGCGCCATTCTAGCGCTGCGCTTTCAACGCCGCGCGCTCAGTTGGACGGTGTTGGCCGTCGCGGTCGGGGTCATCACGGGCTGGTATATGTCGCTTTCCCCCCGTCAAGATCGCGATTGGGCCTTTGACGTGGCGCGGGGGGCCACCGCCCGGATCGAGGGTGAGCGCGTCACCCTTGGCAATGTCCGCGATTTTCAGTGGCGCTCGGAAACCTCGGCCTCGGGCGGATGGCGGGATATCACCGTCGATCTGGGGCAAATCACCTCGGTCGATCTGATCACCGCCCGCGCGGAGGCCCCCGCGCGAACGCAGTCCATGGTCAGCTTCGGCTTTGCCGATGACCAGCATCTGGTCTTTTCGCTGGAGCCCCGTCGCCAAAAAGATCAGCCCTATGACGATCTAGCCGGGGCCTTTCGCCGCTATGAACTGATCCTGATCGCCGCCACGGAAAGCGACATCCTGCGCCACCGCGCGGCCATTTTGAACGACACCCTGCACCTTGCGCCGGTCGATCTGGCCCCCGATCAGCGGCGGGCGCTGTTTTTGGCCTATGCCGGGCTGGCGCAACAACTGCAACAGACCCCCGCCTTTTACAATTCGGTCCTTGCCAAGGGCCCCGCCCTGCTTGGCCCCTTGTCCCGGGTGCTTGCCCCCGGTGTTCCAGCCGATCAGGCGGGCCTGTGGTCGGGCCGCCTTCCTGCCGTGCTGGGCCGCCCCGCACCCAAAACCGCGACCGTCCTCGCCGCAGCCGCAACCGCCCCGGCAGGCCCGGCCTATTCCCGCGCGATCCGCGCGCCGTGATCGCGCCAGCCCCCAAGGCGGGGGCCAGCGCCCGATGGATCACCACAGATCCAGACCCAAAAGCTTGCGCCCCAAGGCATTCAGATAGGGGCGGCCATAGTGCTTTTTCTCCCATTCGCGCGGATCGCCCGGGAAATCAGGGCGGGCCGGGGGTTCGATGTCGCGCCACAGGCGCACGCGTTCTAGCCGGTCGGCCTCGTTGTCCTGCTCGGCCGGGAACATCGACACATATTGCGCCATGCGCACCCGCCCATCGGAATGGTTGGGCCGCACCCCATGCGCCAGAAGCGAGTTGAAGATCATCAGATCGCCCGGGTCCATATCGACATTCTCACGCTCGATCCCCGTCATGTCGGGGCAGATCGGATCGCGGTCGGCCGGTTGGGTTTTGACCCATTCCTCATAGTGCTGAAACAGATAGGGCACGGCCTGAAACCCGCCGGTTTCGATATCCTGCTTGCGGATGGACAGCACCCCCTGCACCCCAATCGGGAACGGGCGGGCATTCATGTCCACATCCCAATGGATAAAGCCATGCGGGCTGCCCTTGACCTTTTTCGGCGGGTTGATGTTGGCCCGGTCGATGGCCACCCACAGATCCTCGCGGTCCCAGATATCGACAAAGGCGTCATAAACCCGCTGGGTCATGCGGTTGTCCCACATGTATTGATGATGATAGATCTCGGTCATCCCCACGTTGTTCAACTCGGGCCGCACATGCGGGCGGCGCTGCGGTTCATACCAGGTGTCGGGGTTCTGGGGGTCTTTCTCGTCGAATTCCCACAGCACATCCTCCAGCCGCTTTGCCGCCTCGGCCGAAATCGCGCCGCGCACGATCACATAGCCCTTGGTGATCCAATGCTGCCAATCCTCTTCGCTCAGCACGCGCAGGGGCAGCGTCTTTTTGATGTCTTTCAGCTGTGTGGTGACCTTGGTCGAAATGGGATGGCTGATATCCGCCCCGGTGATGGCTTTTTGCATGATGTCCTCCCTCATGGGTCAAGATTACCGCCCCCCAAACGGGAAATGTTGCGCAGGCGTGGCAAGAACTGATACTATTCTGGCGAAATGGCCGAAAGAAATGCGGGATGAGACCCTTTCTTGAGAATTTGCCGTGGACGGCGGAGTCCTCGCTTGCCCTTCTCAACCGCCGGCTTGAGGGCGAAATCCCCTTTCAATGGCACCATCACCCCGAATGGGAATTGACCCTGACGCTCAATTCCCGTGGCCAGCGCTTTATCGGCGATCACGTCGGCGATTATGATGAGGGCGACCTGGTGCTGGTTGGCCCCAATCTGCCCCACACCTGGATGAGCCGGGATCGCATCGGCGCGGGCCCCCACCGGGCGCTGGTGATCTGGTTCGGGCAATCCTGGCTCGACCGGTTTCAGGGCCTGCCGGAATGGGAGGCGCTGCGCCGTCTGTCCACCCGGGGGCGACGGGGGCTTGCCTTTTCGCACGCCGCCTCAACCGCCGCGCGGCCCCTGATCGAGAGGTTCTTCGACAGCGCCCCGCAAGACCGCTTTCTGACGCTTTTGCAAATCCTTGCGCTGATCGAGGCGGACACCGCCACCCCCTTGGCCAGTGCTGCGGTGGAACGCACCGGTCACGGCGTCAGCCGCGACCGCATCGAACGCGTGCTGACCCATCTGCACAGCCATTTCGAACATCGGATCGAAATGGACCATCTGGCCGAAATCGCCGCGCTTTCGGTTTCGGGGCTGCATCGGTTGTTTTGCAAACAGATGGGCCAGACCGTGTCAGACTATCTGATGCATTTGCGGATTGGCGCGGCTGCGGCCCGCCTGATTGCGACCGATGCGCCGATTGCCCATATCGCCGCGGATGTGGGCTATGGGGCGCTGTCAAACTTTAACCGCCAGTTTCGCACGGTCAAAGGGGTCACCCCGCGCGCCTATCGCAAGGCCAGCGCGGGTTAAAGCCGTTGCACATCGCCCGGTTGCGCCTTGGCGCGGGGGGGATGCGTCTCGGTCAACCCCAGAACCAGCCACAGACCCGAGGCGGCCATGGCCACAGCGGTGAACCAGAACCCCATTTCGACCGAGCCCGAGGCATCCGCGATCAGACCCATGGCCAGCGCCCCGATCGCATAGCCCAGATCGCGCCAGAACCGATACACCCCCAAAGCCGACCCGCGCCACGAGGGATGCGCGATATCCCCCATGGCCGCGATCAGCGTGGGATAAAGGAGCGCCATTCCCAATCCCGCCACAGCCGCGCAGACAGACCAGGCGATCTGCCCGTCAACCATCGGAAAGGCCCCAACCCCCGCCGCGCAGGCCAAGAACCCCGCGACCGTCGGCCATTTGCGCCCCAATCGGTCGGACAGGGCCCCGGTCCACAATTGGCATCCGCCCCAGACGAAACCATAGATCCCGGTCACCCAACCGATCTCGATCAGGCTGGCCCCCTTGGCGGCCAGAAACACCGGCACCAGCACCCACATCAGCGCATCGACGAACTTTTCCACGCATCCCGCCTGCGCCAAGGCCATGAACGACCGGTCTTGCCACGTGACCAGCGCGATGATCTGCCCCGTCGTCGGATTTTCGGGTGCTTTGACATAGCGGGCGGCCGATGCCCCGGCCGGATTGGCCGCATGCCGGGCAGCTTCGGCCCGCGCATAGGGCAGCGTTTCGGTGAACGACAGCACCGCCGCCGCCAAGGCCATGGCAATCACCGCCGCGCCAAAGACGAAAAGACTGGTGCGCGGGTCAAATGCGCTGGCCAGATAGCCCGTGACCAGCCCCGCCAGCGCCACCCCGCCATAGCCCGCGAATTCATTGATCCCCGTCGCCAGCCCGCGCTCTGACGGTTTGATGATGTCCATCTTGGCCGTCACGGTCATCGACCAGCAAAAGCCCTGATTGATGCCCAAAAGCACATTGGCCGCGATGATCCAGCCCCAACTGGGCGCGACCAGAATGATGACCGGAATGGGCAGGGCCACCAGCCATCCCCAGATCAGCACCCGCCGCCGCCCCACCCGCTCGGATATCCGGCCCGAGACAAGATTCATCGCCCCCTTGACCAGCCCGAACGAGACGACAAAGCCAAAGATCGCGGTGACCGACCCCTTGACCACGCCAAATTCCGTTTCCGCCAGAACCGGGATCACCGTGCGTTGCAGACCAATCGTCAGGCCAACAAAGAACACCTGCAAAAGCTGCTCGAAAAACGGGCGCAGATTTTCACGAATTCCCGGAACATAGGTCATTCCATCATCCTTGGCTGATCCTTGGCCGATGTGCGGCCCGCTGTACCATAACCAGAAACGAACCCATAAACCGAACATTTTCGACGCGATTTCAGGCTAAAACGGGCATTTTTTGACTTTTATGGCGCGAAACGAAAATTTTCGCGCCACAATGCGCGACCAATCGCACCCCGGCGGCCCGATCCGCCGGGTAAATCTGCCCCAAACCCCCTGCAGGGTTCACCCCTGAGGGCGCAAGACGCCTGCGAAAAACGCGGCCAGCCGGGCGGTCTCGTTCAGTGCAAAGACCCCCGCGACATGCTGATCGGGCCGCACCACCACCAGACATCCCGCATCCCGATCAAGGCCCCGCAACGCATGAATGTTGCGGGCCTCTTGCGGATCGGCGCAAAAGACCTTTTCGTAATCGACCAGCCCAAACCGCCCCTTGCGCGGGCGCAGCAGATCGGGCAGCGACGCCGCGTCGATCGTGGGATGCGGATCGGGATAGATCGCGCGCAGATCGATCACGCTGTCGGGATCGGCCCCCATAGGCGTGTGCCGGCGCAAGGGCGATGCCGGATCATCGGCGAGAAAGGTCAGCATCCCCGCCCCGTCATCCGCTTTGCCCACGAACAGAAACATCCGCCAGCGGCCATCAGCCTCGACCACATGGCCCAGTTGCATGGGTTTGCCATCGAAAAAGCGCACCACCGGGGCCGAGTGAAACCGCGTGCCGATCTCGAACCCCCGCGCCAGCCCCTGCGCCCGGTCATCACTGATCAGGGCCGACGGCGCATAGCGCACCGCCACCCCCGCGGTATACCGCCCATGTTCGATGAAATAGCGCTGAAAGGTGGGGGTTGCGGCCGCGTCGTCATTGCGTTGCGACATGATCTTGGCCCATTCCCGGTCAAAATCGATCAGATCCTGCGCCACGCCCTGACGTTCGGCCGAATAGCTTTGCAGTAGGCTGGGCTCGGCCTGCCCTCGAAGCACCTGCGCCAGTTTCCACCCCAGATTGAAGCCATCCCCCATCGACACATTCATCCCCTGCCCCGCCTTGGGGCTGTGGGTATGGCAGGCATCGCCGGCAATGAACACATGCGGCAGAACCCGGTCTTCGGCCCCGGCGGGCACATCGTCAAACCGGTCGCAAAGGCGCTGGCCAATTTCATAGACCGACCACCACACCACATCGCGCACCGCAAAGCGATAGGGCCTGAGAATGCGCCCGGCGGCGGCGATCAGATCCTCGACCGTGATCTTGCGATCGGCCACCCGCTCATCGGCGGCCAGTTTGTCCATCTCGATGTACAGCCGCACCAGATAGCCGCCCTCTCGCGGGATCACGATGATCGTGCCCTCGCGTTCGGAGCGGATCAGCGATTTAAAGCGGATGTCGGGGAAATCGGTGTCGCAAAGCACATCCATCACCCCCCAGGCGTGATTGGCCGCATCCCCCGTCAACGGACGCCCGATGGCCCGGCGCACCGCACTGCGCGCCCCGTCGCACCCGACCACATAGCGGGCGCGAAGAACCCGCTCCCCCTCGGGCCCAGTCAGGGTGACCGCCACCGGATGCGGGGCAGAGCGGTCAACCGTCAGCCCCGTCACCTCGCACCCGTAATCGGGCACCAGACGCGACGGGCTGTCGCGCATCACCTTGAGATACATGTCATGCACCCGCGCCTGATTGAGGATGACATGGGGCATCTCGCTCAGATCTTCCTCTACATCCCGCACCCGCCCGTTGCGCACGATGCCCGTGCCGCCACCCGGTTTCCAAAAGGTGGCCTCATTCACCCAATAGGCCTCACGCATGACGTGATGGGCAAAGCCAAAGGCCTGAAACATCTCCATCGAGCGGCACGACACCCCATCCGCCTGCCCCTTTTCCATCGGGCCCTCTTTGCGCTCGACGATCCGGGTGGTGATCTCGGGAAAGCGCGACAGTTGCGCGGCCAGCGTCAGACCGGCAGGCCCCGCCCCCACGATCAGCACATCCACCACCTCGGGCAGTTCCCCCCCACGCGCGGCGGGGGCCGCCGGGTGCAGGTCCGGGTCACCGGGGCGAAATCCGTTTAGATGAAATTGCATGCCATCCCTCTCCCTTGGCCCGCCAGTCGGCCAAGGATGGCGCAGAGAGGCCTGTCCGCTCAATAAAAATGACCCGACCACCGGTCGGATTGCGCCCGAAAACCAGCAAAGGCCAATGCCCCCCTGGGAAAAGACCCCCAGGCCCGATCCATATCCCCTGCGGGACACCGTGGTCCGCCCCCCCGGGCCCCAGGATTCTGCGCCAAGACCCGCAAGCGGCATCTTGCACTTGGTTTTGTCTGCGGCTAAGAGGAAAGGCATGCGGGTGTAGCTCAATGGTAGAGCCGCAGCTTCCCAAGCTGATGACGAGGGTTCGATTCCCTTCACCCGCTCCATTCCTTTCCCGTATAT
>JALQUQ010000013.1 GCA_023263735.1 Paracoccaceae bacterium
AATTCGTGAAAATCGTTGTCCTGCAACAGCTTGATATGGTCGAGCCCGGATTCGACCATCGCATCCTGGCAGGGTTCGCCGTATTTCTCCAGCAAATGCTTTTCCAGACTGCCCGCGTTGACACCGATGCGGATCGAACAGCCGTGATCCTTGGCCGCGCGCACCACTTCGGCCACGCGCTTGGCGTCGCCAATGTTGCCCGGATTGATCCGCAGGCAGGCAGCCCCCGCTTCGGCCGCCTCGATCGCGCGGCGATAGTGGAAATGGATGTCGGCCACGATCGGCACCGGGCTTTCGGCGCAAATCTCTTTCAAGGCGCGGGTCGATTCTTCGTCCGGGGTCGAGACCCGCACGATATCGGCCCCGGCAATCGCCGCCCGCTGCACCTGTTCAATCGTCGCTTTGACATCGGTGGTCAGCGTATTCGTCATCGTTTGCACGCTGATCGGCGCATCGCCCCCCACCAGCACCTTGCCCACCCGAATTTGGCGGGATTTCCGGCGATCGATGTTGCGCCACGGACGAATGGGATTGTGCGACATGGGGAGGGTCCCTGAACCAGTTTCACCGCCTAGATAAAACGCGAACGCCCCACCCGCAATGGGAGGGGCGTCATTCCTGCGCAGGCGCCTAAGGTTTACTCGGAAACCGGGGCCTGAGTGGCCTCGGCCACCGCGACGACCTTGGCCAGATCGGGATCGGCGTTCAGATCCGCCTCGGCATATTTGTCGGTCAAGGCTTCGGTCGACAGGGCCACGTTCTTGACAACGCTTGCCCCTTTGGCTGCCGGGCCATAGGTCTTGCCATTCACGCCGAAATAGACCGAACCAGAGTTGCCCGCGCGCAGAACCGGCGGCTCTTCCAGCATCGGAACGGCCCAACGTTCGCCCGCATCCAGAATTTTCTCGAACAACACGGTACCTTCGGCCGATTGCACGCGCACCCATGCCGGGCGAACGGCGATCAGTTCCACACCGGGCTGCGCCTCGGCCACGACTTGCACGCCATCCGTCGCCTCGGCCACGGCCGCGGCAATCGCGTCTGTCTGCGTCTCGGCCGGAGCGATGCCCGCCAAGGCACCGTTTTCGCGCGGGTTGATCGCGGCAATCGGGCCATCGCGCGCGGTCAGCACGGGCACATCCAGCGCCTCGGGACGATAAAGCCGGTCAAGCCCCTCATTCGGGCGCACCGGATCGGCCCCCGCCAAGGTTGCCCCACCCTCGGCATCGACCGGAGCCGAGCGAACCAAGGGCGCGGCCCCGTTCACATTGCCCAGCGGATCGATTTCCGCCACCACGGTCGGCGCCTGATCAACCGGCGCCAATTGCACGCGCTGCACCTCTTGCAACACCGACCAACCGCCGTAACCGATGGCCCCGATCAGCGCGATCAGCACCGCCACCGACCCAACGGCACCGGGTTCGATGCGCGAAAACAGGCTTTCCGTCCGCGGGATAAAGGTCGCGTTCGGGTTGGCCAAAGGCTCACGAAACTCTTGTCTGGGGCGATTGCGGGTTGCGCTGATGGTGGCATTTGACGCCGCCGCGCTCATCCCATGGGCCACTTCGAACCCGGCTTCGCGGCAAAACCGCTGAAACGCGTGATCGGGGTCCATCCCCAGATAGCGGGCATAAGACCGCACATAGCCGGCCACGAACCCTTGGGATTCAAAGGCCGAAACATCGGCGTTTTCGATTGCTGCAATATAGGCGGCCTTGATCTTCAGCTCACGCTGAACATCAAGAAGCGACTTGCCCAAAGTCGCCCGTTCGCCGCGCATAAGATCGCCAAGGCGCAAATCGTAGTCGTCAAAACCTTTCGGTTTTTCCTCCTCGACCGCCGAGGGCTTTGCCCTCCATCCGATCATGCCGCCTGCCCCATCGTTTCCCGTGTCCCCAACGCCGCCCTCACGGGCGACTCACATTCGTTTGATTTGGGGAGGAAGCTAACACAGCTCCCGACCGTTTGCACATGCAGAAGCGCGGTCAGGCCGACATCTCGGCACGATTCAGCGCACAGTGCCGCCACAGCTCGTCCATGGCATGCACCAACCCATCGATTTCCTTGGGATCATGCACCGGAGAGGGCGTAAACCGCAGCCGTTCGGTGCCGCGCGGGACCGTCGGGAAATTGATCGGCTGCACATAGACGCCGAATCGTTCCAGCAACATGTCGGACAGCATTTTGCAATGGATGGGGTCACCCACATGCACCGGCACAATATGCGACCCGTGATCGATGATCGGCAGGCCCATACCCTTGAGACGGGATTTCAAAATGCGGGCGTGCAACTGCTGCTTGTCGCGCAGCATCTGCCCCTCGGCCGTTTTCAGGAATTTGACACTGGCCGCAGCCCCCGCAGCAACGGCGGGCGGCAAAGAGGTCGTGAAAATGAAGCCCGGCGCATAGGACCGAACCGCATCGACCATCTTTGCACTTGCAGCAATATAGCCCCCGAAAACGCCAAAGGCTTTGCCCAAGGTGGCGTTGATGATGTCAATCCGGTGCATCTGGCCATCGCGTTCGGCCACCCCTGCCCCGCGCGCGCCATACATGCCAACGGCATGGACTTCGTCGATATAGGTCAGCGCCCCGACCTCTTCGGCCAGATCGCAGATTTCGCGGATCGGGCCAAAATCGCCATCCATCGAATAGATCGATTCAAAGGCGATCATCTTGGGCGCCGCCGGATCATCGGCCGCGATCAATTCACGCAGATGCGCCACGTCGTTGTGGCGGAAAATCCGCTTGGGCCCATTGCCGCGCCGCACTCCTTCGATCATCGAGGCATGGTTCAACGCGTCGGAATAGATGATCAGCCCCGGGAAAATGGTGCGCAGGGTCGAAAGCGTGGCATCATTGGCGATATAGGCAGAGGAAAAGACCAAAGCGGCCTCTTTGCCATGCAGATCGGCCAGTTCCGCCTCAAGCCGCTTGTGATACACCGTGGTGCCCGAGATGTTGCGCGTGCCGCCCGACCCGGCCCCGGTCGAATCCAGCGCCTCGTGCATTGCCCCCAACACCACCGGGTGCTGGCCCATGCCCAGATAATCGTTGCCGCACCAAACGGTGATGTCTTTTTGCGACCCGTCCGGTTTGGTCCAGACGGCATGCGGAAACTGATCCTTGCGGCGTTCGATATTGATGAACGTGCGATAGCGCCCCTCGTCGTGCAGGCGTTGCAAGGCAGTGTCGAGGGCGGCTTCATAGTTCATCAGGCTTCTCCGTGGCACTTCGGCTGCGGTTTTCTAAAGGACCGCGAGGCCAAAAGATGTATCTGGCGGAACTCTTCTCATACCCTTGGACACGCGACCTTGATTTGAGTCAAGACAATGCGCCCCGGATCGGACAATTTGCCGCCCCGTGAAATGGGCTGGAAAATCAGGGGTTCGGGCCGACTTCCAACACAACGACGCAAGGATCACCGCCGGATTTCGCCTTGTCACAGGCCTCCAGCACCTTGGCTCTGGCGTCTTCGGCGCTGGCCAGTTCGGCCATGGCGATGGCCGAGGCAACCGGCTGACCGTCACGAATGAAGCCGTCGGCCGGGGCGATGGCAATGGCGGCAAACCCGTTGTTCGAGGGCACGAACAGCGACAGCGCCTGTTCATTGGTCGCAACCAGGCGCAGGGTTTGCACCTCTTGCTCGTTCAGGAAATCGGGCAGCGTCAGCGTGATCTGCGACCCACCCAGAACCGTGGTTTCGGTCGCCAGTTCCGCCCGTGCCCGATCGGCCAGGCCAAAGCCCCCCGACACCACGGTCAGGGCCGAAATCAGGGCAACAACCCGGACGATTCCTTTATCCATTTGTGAACCTCTGGTTACAAAGCTTCTCGGCGCCCAGATAGCCCATGCCGGGGCCTCTGGACAGGGGGGCATCTCCTGTTACGTTCCACATTAGATCACAATCGAAAGAGTCGGCCAATTCTTGCTGACCTCTGTGCAAGACGGAGCATTCGCCCATGAGCCTTGATGCTGTGCTGTCCCAAGTTGACAGCGACCTCCCCCACGCGTTGGACCGCCTGATCGATCTTTTGCGGATTCCCTCGATCTCGACCGACCGCGCGTTCAAGGCCGACTGTGCCCGCGCCGCCGATTGGCTGGTCAAAGATCTGACATCGCTGGGCTTTACAGCCTCAAGCCGCCCAACCCCCGGTCATCCGATGGTGGTGGCCCATGGCGGCGAGGGGGGGCCGCATCTGCTGTTTTACGGCCATTACGATGTGCAACCGGTGGACCCGCTGACGCTGTGCGACGGTGTCGAAAAGCCCAAGGGCTTCCTGACCCACGGGCGCGTGGACAACGAAATCTGGACCTGGGGCAATCTGGGCTATGTCGCGACCGGCGCGGATGGCGATTTTCTGGCCAGCACTCCGGCGGATGCGATTGTCGATCTGGTCTATGCGCTGGATGCGGCCTATCGCGCCAATGCGACCTTTGTCATGAATTCCAAAACCGCGGGTGCGGCGCGCAAGATGAAGGACGCCGATGGCCGCTTCCTTTGGTCGGATGGTCTGGCGGCGGGCGAGCCTGCGCGTCTGATGGGCTATCCGGTTCTGATTGCCGAAGATATGCCCGACATCGCCAACAATGCCTTTGCCGTGGCCTTTGGCGATTTTTCCTCGGCCTATACCATTGCGGAACGCCCCGATATGCGCGTTTTGCGTGACCCCTTCAGCGCCAAACCGCATGTGCTTTTCTATGCGTCCAAGCGTGTGGGCGGCGATGTGTCTGACTTTGCTGCGGTCAAACTGCTGAAGTTCGCAGTGTCGTAACACCGGCTGGCGCGGGGGGAGACCCCCGAACCACGGGCGCGCGCCGAATTTGCGCTGTCTAGCTGCTCCCCCCTCCGTCCGATCGGCGCGGGGCGCGCGCCCGATTTCCTGTTGCAAAGTGGGGTTTTCGGAGACTGGTCATGATGTTGACGGAACAGTCCGCCGTTTCCGGTGCGATCTTGCCGGTACAGGCGATGAAGGATCATCTGCGTCTGGGCACCGGCTTTGCCGATGATGGATTGCAGGATGCGTTGATCGAGGCGCATGTGCGGGCGGCGATGGCGGTGATCGAGGCGCGGACGGGCAAGTGCCTGTTGCAACGCCGGTTTTTGCTGCGATTGGCGGCGTGGAGAGACCACGGGGCCGGACAATCGCTGCCTTTGGCCCCGATTGTGGCGATCCATGGGGTGACTTTGGTGGATGCGACGGGGGCGGAAACGCCGGTCGCCCCCGAGCGCTATCGGTTGGTGCCCGATGCGGCGCGCCCGGTCTTGGCGGGGCTGGGCGGGGGCTTGCCGCAGATCCCGGCGCTGGGTGAGGCGCGGGTGGAGTTCGATGCGGGTTTTGGTGCCGGATGGTCGGCGGTTCCGCCCGATCTGGCGCAGGCGGTGATGTTGCTTGCGGCCGAGTTTTATGAGCGGCGTCATGAGGGCGGCGAGCGGGTGCCGGGGCTGCCGATGACGGTGCAGGCGCTGATCGATCCGTGGCGGACGGTGCGGGTTTTGCGCGGGGTCAGCCTATGAAACCGGTGCAATTGAGCCGCCGTCTGGTTCTGGAAGAGATGGCCGAAGGGTCGGATGGCGCGGGCGGGATCGTGCAAAGCTGGCAGGCGCTGGGCATGGTTTGGGCCGAGGTGACGGCGGGCGCGGGCCGGGACTTCGGCGCGGAAGAGGTGGTGCTGGCCCGCGTCGGCTATCGGATCACCGTGCGCGGGGCCGAAATTGGCACGCCCCGCAGGCCGCGGGCGGGGCAACGCTTTCGCGACGGGGCGCGGGTGTTTGCCATTCTGGCGGTCGCCGAGCGGGACGCAGCGGCGCAGTATCTGACGTGCTTTTGCCGCGAGGAGGAGCCAAGATGAGCTATTCCGGTGCTGCGGCCCTGCAATCGGCGCTTTTCGCGGCTCTTTCGGCGGCGCCCGCCTTGGCGGGGGTGTCGATCCTTGACGCCATTCCGGCGGGGGGCGGGGGCGGAACTTTTGTCTTGCTGGGGCCGGAAGAGGTGACGGACGCCTCGGATAAATCGGGTCTGGGGGCAGATCATCGGGTGGTGATCAGCGTGATCAGCGATGCGCGCGGCTTTCTGGAGGCCAAAGAGATCGCCGCAGATATTTCGGACGCTTTGGTCGATGCAACACCCCCGATCAGCCGGGGACGGATCGTGAGCATCGGGTTTGTCAAGGCGGTGGCCAAGCGGCTGAAGGATGGCGATGTGCGCCGGATCGATCTGACCTTTCGCGTCAGACTTGATCTGTAAACATCTGAAAATCAATATTTCTGGAGAATGACATGGCTGTTCAGAATGGCAAGGATCTGCTGTTGAAGCTGGATCTGACCGGGGTTGGTCAATTTGAGACGGTGGCGGGGCTGCGGGCGACCCGGATCAGCTTTAACGCTGAAACGGTGGATGTCACCAGTTTGGAAAGCGCGGGCGGCTGGCGCGAATTGCTGGCCGGGGCGGGCGTGAAATCGGCGTCGATTTCGGGGTCGGGGGTGTTTCGCGACGCCAATACCGACGAACGGGCCCGCCAGATCTTCTTTGATGGGGAAATGCCGAACTGGCAGGTGATCATCCCCGATTTTGGCGTGGTGGAGGGGCGGTTTCAGATCACCTCGATCGAATATGCGGGCAGCCATAATGGCGAGGCGACCTATGAGCTGTCGCTGGCGTCGGCGGGCGCGCTGACCTTTACGGCGCTGTGATGGCGAATCCTTGGGCCGGAGAGGTTGCGGTGACCCTGAACGGCAAACCGCATGTTGCCAAATTGACCTTGGGTGCCTTGGCCGAATTGGAGGAGGCTTTGGGCAGCCAATCCCTGTTTGATCTGGTGCAAAGGTTTGAAACCGGGGCGTTTTCGGCGCGCGATGTTTTGGCGCTTTTGCTGGCGGGGTTGCGGGGCGGGGGGTGGCAGGGGTCGATGGATGACCTGCGCCGCGTCGAGATCGGCGGCGGCCCGGTCGGGGCTGCACGGGCGGCGGCCGAAGTGTTGGCCCGCGCCTTTTCCATGCCCGAGCGACCGTGATGGCGCCTGATCTGAAAGGGCTGGACTGGCCTGGCCTGATGCGGGTCGGGTTTCATGATCTGCGGTTGTCGCCGGCTGCGTTCTGGGCGCTGACGCCGTTGGAATTGAGCATCCTGTTGGGGGCCGAGGCCAAGGCCAAGCCCCTGACGCGCGCGCGGCTGGATGAATTGGCCGCGGCCTTTCCCGATATCATAAAGGAGCGAAACGATGAGCCGGGTCGAGGATCTGCAGGAACAAACCAGCGCGCTTGAAACCACTTTGGGTGCGTCGAGCGCGATGATTGCCGCCTTTTCGGGCGAGTTGGGGCGGATGCAACAAAGTCTGCTGTTCACGGGGCGAGAGGTGAATGCGCTGAGCACCTCGATCGGGGGTGGGTTGCGGCGGGCCTTTGATGGGCTGGTTTTTGACGGGATGAAACTTTCGGATGCGCTGCGCGGCGTGGCGCAATCGATGATCTCGGGCGTCTATAATGTGGCGATGCGGCCGGTTCAGGGGGCTTTGGGCGATTTCGTCGCGAATGGGCTGAATTCGGCCTTGGGCGGTATGTTGCCCTTTGCCCAAGGTGGGGCGTTTTCCCAAGGCCGGGTGATGCCCTTTGCCAAGGGGGGCGTTGTGACGGCCCCCACCCAGTTTCCCATGCGGGGGGCCACCGGGTTGATGGGCGAAGCCGGGCCCGAGGCGATCATGCCGCTGACGCGTGGCGCCGATGGGCGGCTGGGGGTGCAGGCGGCGGGCGGGGGGCGCCCGGTGACGGTGGTGATGAACATCCAGACGCCGGATGTGCAGGGATTTCAACGCAGCCAAAGCCAGATCGCGGCCAATGCCGCGCGGGCAATGGCGCGTGGTCAGCGCAACAAGTGAGGCAGGCATGGCATTTCACGACATCAGATTTCCCGCCAACCTGAGCTTTGGCTCGATCGGGGGGCCCGAGCGGCTGACCGAGGTGGTGACGCTGGCGAACGGCTTTGAAGAGCGCAACACGCCCTGGGCCCATTCGCGCCGACGCTATGAGGCGGGGGCGGGGCTGCGCACGCTGGATGAGCTGGAGGCGCTGATCGCGTTTTTCGAGGCGCGCAACGGGCGGATGCACGGCTTTCGCTGGAAGGATTGGGCGGATTACAAATCTTGTGCGCCATCGCGACAACCCACGGCGCTGGATCAGACGATTGGCACGGGCGACGGGCAGACGACGCGGTTTCAACTGGCCAAGACCTATCGATCCGGGCTGGAAACCTATCGCCGCACGATCACCAAGCCGGTTGCGGGCTCCGTGTTGGTGGCGGTGGCGCGTGACCCAAAGGTCGAAGGGCAGGAGTATTCGGTTGATCTGGCGGAGGGTGTCGTGACCTTTGTGGTGCCGCCCGACATTGGGGTGCTGGTTTCGGCGGGGTTCGAATTCGATGTGCCGGTGCGGTTTGACACGGATCGGATCGCCACCTCGGTCGCGTCGTTTCAGGCGGGTGAAGTGCCCGAAGTTCCCGTGATCGAGGTGCGCGTGTGATGCAGGGCGCCTTGTTCAACCATTTGAAATCGGGATCAACCACGGTGTGCCGGGCTTGGTTGGTTCGGCGGGCGGATGCGGTGGTCTTTGGCTTTACCGACCATGATCAGGATCTGAGCTTTGACGGGGCGACGTTTCGGGCGCGATCTGGGTTGACGGCCAAGGCCCTGCAACTGGCAACGGGGCTTTCGGTGGACAACAGCGAAGCGGCGGGGGCGCTGTCGGATGATGCGCTGACCGAAGCGGATATTGCCGCCGGTCGGTATGATGCGGCCGAGGTGACCGTTTGGCTGGTGAACTGGGCCGATGTCTCTGAACGCTCTGTTCTGTTCCGCGGGAGTTTTGGCGAGATTTCGCGCAAGGGCGGGGCGTTTCGGGTGGAGCTGCGCGGTCTGGCGGAAAAGCTGAATGTGGTTCAGGGCCGCGCCTTTGTTCCCGATTGCGCGGCCCAATTGGGCGACCGGGCCTGTGGCGTTGATCTGAGCCTGCCGGGCCATCGGGTGGACACGACGGTGCAGGGGATTGTTTCGCTGCGCGAGATTGCCGTGCCCGATGATCCGACCCTGCCTGCGAACTGGTTCGCGGGTGGCAGGATACGGGTGCTTTCGGGGGCGGCGGCGGGGCTGTCGGTGACCATCGAGAGCGAGCGGGTTGACGGCGATCTGCGGCGGTTTCACCTGTGGCACGCGCTGCCGGTGGGGGTGGCGGTTGGCGACGCGGTCACCCTTGAGGTGGGCTGCGATGGGTTGGCGCGAACCTGTCAGGTCAAATTCGGCAACTTTCTGAATTTTCGCGGCTTTCCGACAATTCCGGGGGAAAGCTGGTTGCGCGGCCCGGTGCGCGCGGATCGCTGAAAAGGGCGAGGCTTATGGAACAGCAGGATTTTGCGGCCCGCGTCGTTTTGGCGGCGCGGGGCTGGATCGGGACACCCTATGTGCATCAGGCGTCAATCCTTGGGCATGGGGCGGATTGTTTGGGCTTGGTGCGTGGGGTCTGGCGCGAATTGATCGGGCATGAGCCCGAGCCCTTGCCGGCCTATACGACCGACTGGTCGGAAGCCTCGGGGCGGGAGGTGCTGGCGCAGGCGGCGGGGCGGTGGCTGTGCCCGCGCCCCGATCCTGAGATCGCGCCCGGAGATGTCTTGTTGTTTCGCATCCGGTCGGGGGCGGTGGCCAAACATCTGGGCATTGTCAGCGAAACCGGGGCCTGCCCCCGGTTCATTCACGCCTATAGCGGCCATGGGGTGGTGGAAAGCCCGCTTTCAACGCCTTGGCGGGCAAAAATCGCCGGGGTTTTTCAGTTTCCGGCCAAGGGGTAAACAATGGCGACGCTTCTTCTTTCGGCGGCTGGGGCTGCCATCGGGTCGGGCTTTGGCGGCACTGTTCTGGGGCTGTCGGGGGCGGTCATCGGCCGGGCCGTGGGGGCCACTTTGGGCCGGATCGTGGATCAGCGCATTTTGGGCGCGGGGGCCGAGCCGGTGGAAACGGGCCGGTTGGACCGTATTCAGATCATGGGGGCCGGCAAGGGCGGTGCGGTGCCCGAGCTTTGGGGGCGGATGAAGATTGCGGGGCAGGTCATCTGGGCCTCGCCCTATACCGAGGTGCGACAGGAAACGGGGGGCGGCAAGGGGATGCCGCGCCCAAAGACGGTGGATTATTCCTATACCGTCAGTCTGGCGATTGCGCTGTGCGGGGGGGAGGTGACCTCGGTCGGGCGAATCTGGGCCGATGCCGAGGAATTGCCGGTCGGGACGTTGGACTATCGGCTGTATCCCGGGGATGAAATGCAATTGCCCGATCCGGCCATCGAGGCGGATCTGGGGGCAGGGCAGGCCCCGGCCTATCGTGGAACGGCCTATGTGGTTTTTGAGCATCTGGACCTGTCGCGGTTTGGCAATCGGGTTCCGCAATTTGCCTTTGAGGTGACGCGCCGAGCCCCGCCCGAGGCGCGGGCGGATCATCCCGATCTGGCCGATTGCGTGCCGGGGGTGGCGCTGATTCCGGGAACGGGGGAATATGCGCTGGCAACCCAGAAGGTGCGGTTTCAAAAGGACTTTGCCACGGTTGAAACGGCAAATGCCCATAGTGGGGGGCCGGTTGCCGATTTCCCCTTGGCCTTGGGGCAATTGACGTCCGAGTTGCCACAGGCCCATGGGGTGTCGCTGGTGGTCAGTTGGTTTGGCACCGATCTGCGCTGTGGGGACTGCGCGATCCTGCCCAAGGTGGAACAGGCCAGCTTTGATGGGCTGGAGATGCCATGGCGCGCGGGCGGGATTGCCCGGGCCGCCGCGCAAGAGGTGCCGCGACTGGAGGGGCGTTCGGTTTATGGTGGAACCCCGGCCGATGCCTCTGTGGTGCAGGCGATTGCGGCGCTGACTGAGGCGGGCAAGGATGTGATGTTCTATCCCTTTGTTCTCATGGAGCAATTGCCGGGGAATGGTTTGCCCGACCCCTATCGGCCGGGGCAAGAGCAACCGTCGCTGCCGTGGCGCGGGCGGATCACCACGTCGGATGCCGTGGGGGGAACGGCGGCTGCGACGGCCGAGGTTGCGCGCTTTTTCGGGGCCGCACAGCCCGAGCATTTCGCGGTTGCCGAGGGCCAGATCACATATGCCGGGCCCGAGGATTGGGGCTATCGCCGCTTTATCCTGCATTATGCGCATTTGTGCGCGCTGGCGGGCGGGGTGGAGGCGTTTTGCATCGGTTCGGAATTGCGGGGGGTGACCCAGAGTCGCGGTGAAGGGGGCACCTATCCGGCGGTGCAGGCGCTGATTCAGTTGGCGGCCGATGTGCGGGGCATTTTGGGCCCATCGGTCAAGATCACCTATGCCGCCGATTGGTCGGAATATTTTGGCGATCACCGGGGCGGGGATGTTGTCTTTCACCTCGACCCGCTGTGGGCGGATGCGAATATCGATTTCATCGGCGTCGACAATTATCTGCCGCTGTCGGATTGGCGCGAAGGGGCCGATCATGCGGATGCGGGCTTTGGGTCGGTTCACAATCTGGACTATCTGAGCGCCAATGTCGCGGGCGGGGAATATTACGATTGGTATTATGACAGTGCTGAAGGCGAGGCCTATCAGCGTCGCCGCCCCATTGTGGATGAGGCCTTTGGCGAAGATTGGATCTATCGCCCCAAGGATTTTCTGAACTGGTGGTCGAACCCGCATTACAACCGCGTGGGCGGGGTGCGGGCCGGGCAGTCGTCGGATTGGGTGCCGCAAAGCAAGCCGATCCGGTTCACCGAATTTGGCTGTGCGGCACTGGACAAAGCAACGAATGAGCCGAACCGGTTTCTGGATCGACTGTCATCGGAATCGGGTTTGCCGCGGGCGTCGACCGGGGGGGTGGATGCCTTTTTGCAACTGCAATACTTCCGGGCGATGAAGCGGCATTGGTCGAACCCGGTCAACAATCCGGTCTCGGTCGGTTATGGCGGGCCGATGGTTGCCTTTGACAAAAGCTATGCCTGGGCGTGGGATGCGCGGCCCTATCCGTATTTTCCGCAAAATGCCGAAGCCTGGAGTGATGCCGACAATTACCCGGCGGGGCATTGGCTGAACGGTCGGGCGACGCATGTGCCCTTGGATGCCTGTGTGACTGACATCTGTTTGGCGGCCGGGGGCGCGGCCCCGGTTGTCGATCGTTTGCAGGGGCTGACGGCGGGCTATCTGGTTGACCAGTCGGATACGGCCCGCGCGATCCTTCAGCCGCTGTCGATGGTGATGGGATTTGACGCCATCGAAGATGAGGGGCAGTTGCATTTCCAATCGCGGGGTGCCGCTGTTCGGGGCGTCATTGAGGCGGGTGAGGTCGTGCTGGGCGCAGAGGGCGCTGCGACCAAGGAACTGGTGCGGTTGCCGCATCATGAGGCGATTGCGCGCTGGCGCCTGGGCTTTGTCGAGGGGGAGGGGGTTCTGGAACCCTCGGCCATCGAACTTTCGGCCGGGCGTGGGGCGCAAGGTGGCGTGGCGCAGGCGGATTACAATCTGCAATTGGGTGAAGCCGAGGCGCGGGCGGTTGCGCGCCGCTGGCTGTTGGAGGCGCAATTGGCGCAGGATCGTCTGACCCTGACGCTGCCGCCCAGTCGGTCGGATGTGACGGTGGGCATGGTGATCGATGTCGATGGGCTGCCCTATCGCATTGACCGGATGGAGCTGACCGACGCGCGTGAGATCGAGGCGGTTCGGGTTGATCTGGGGGTCTATGACGCGGACCGCGCGGTGCCCGCCCCGGTGCGCCGGTCGGCGCCGGAAAGCGCGGCCCCGGTTACGGTCCTTTGGGCCGATCTGCCACAGTTTCGCGCCGATCAGCCGCTGGGCCCGGTGGTGGCGGCGGTCGCACGGCCCTGGACTGGCACGGTCGCCGTCTGGAGCAGCGATCAAGACGCCGATTACGCGCCCAAACTGGCCATCGAGGCGCCCGCAGTGATGGGGACGACGCTGACAGAGTTGGCCCCGGGGCGGGCCGGTCTATGGGATCGGGGGGCGGGGTTGCGGATCAAACTGGTGAGTGGCCAGTTGGAAAGCGCCGCGGCGCTGTCGGTGTTGAACGGGCGAAATCTGTTGGCCATTGGGGATGGTTCGGCCAATCGGTGGGAGATTCTGAGCTTTCAATCCGCGACCTTGGTCGAGGCCGGAGTGTATGACATCAGGGATCGGTTGCGGGGATTGGCGGGAACCGATCCCTTTGCCGAAACCGTCTGGCCCGAGGGGAGCCGGATCATCGTGCTGTCACCGGGGATGCCGGTCATGCCGCTCTCGATGGATCTGGCGGGATTGCCGCGCCATTACCGAACGGGTTTGGCCAATGCGGGCTATGCCGATGCGGATAGCGCGCATACGGTGCAGGCCTTTGATCTGAACCTGGCGCGCCCCTATCGGATTTGCCACCTGCGCCATGATCTGGCCCCGAATGGCGATCTGAACCTGCGCTGGGTCAGGCGGGGGCGGATCGAGTCGGACAGTTGGCAGGGCGACGACGTGCCCTTGGGCGAACAGGTCGAACGGTATCTGCTGCGCTTTCGCACCGATGACCATCGGACCATTCGGCAGGAAACGGTGGCGGCCCCGGCCTATCATTACCCGGCGACGCAGATTCTGGCCGATATCGGCAATGACTGCACCTATCTGGACATTGCGCAGGTGTCGCAAAGCTTTGGGCCGGGGCCGGCCTTGCGCTTTGATCTGCCGTTCTGAATTTTGGGCTGTGCCGTTCGTGCCGGGTAAAATCTTGCGTCAGATGCGTTATCCGTTTGGACACGCCAGAGTATTAGCAGTAGAATCGGAAACAATCACAGTGGCATCACGAAGCGCGGGATAAGCGCCGTGACAATGGAGCGGGCAGATGAAAAAAACGACCAGAACTTCGGCCAAGAAACGCGTTTCGCCAGAGGTAACGGCGGAAACTGCTGCCGTTGTCGTTGAGGAACCGGCAGAGGCGGCCGAAGCGGCGACAGAGGCTGAGGGGGCCGAAGGTGCGTCCAAGACCGTGGCCGCCTTGAAACTGAAGGATCTGGTCGAAATGGTCGTCGCCTCGACCGGGGCCAAGAAGAAGAACGCCAAGGAAATCGTCGAAGCGACCCTGACCCAGTTGGGGGCGGCTTTGGCGGATGGAAAAGAGTTGAACCTGCCGGGCTTTGGCAAGGTTCGGGTGCAAAAGTCGGCGAATAAGGCCGATGGCCAATCGATGATGACGCTGAAAATGCGCAGTGCGAAACCGCAGCGCAAAAAAGATGCCGCAGAGCCACTTGCAGAAGCCGAGGAAGCGGTCTAAGAGGCGGTCATCGGGCGATTAGCTCAGCGGTAGAGCGCTTCGTTCACATCGAAGATGTCAGCGGTTCAAATCCGTTATCGCCCACCATTATTTGTCTTGCATCGCCAAGACCGATGGCCCCCGGTTCGGGGGCCATTTGCATTTGGGCGGTTGGGTTCCCGTGCGGGTACGACCGGCAAAAACCGCGCAGGGGCGGGGGGCGGCGCAAAGTTGGGTTGATTTTGGCCCAAGAATGCGGGCAAAGAGCGCAAGATCTAAGGAATGCGGAACCGATGTCCGAACGCGCGGAAGTGACCCCCAAGGCAACAGAGGCTGTACGCACGGCGGCGCGGCTTTCCGTCGCCCCGATGATGGAATGGACCGACCGGCATTGCCGGTTTTTCCATCGGTTGATGACACGGCGGGCGATGCTTTACACCGAGATGGTGACGGCTCCGGCTGTGGTGCATGGGCCAAAGCCGCGTCTGTTGGATTACAGCGATGCCGAGCATCCGGTTGCCCTGCAATTGGGGGGATCGGACCCGAAGGAACTGGCGCAAGCGGTGCGGATCGCCCGCGACTGGGGCTATGACGAGATCAACCTGAACGTTGGCTGCCCTTCGGATCGGGTGCAGTCGGGATGCTTTGGGGCGGTGTTGATGGAGCGCCCGGCGCTGGTCGCCGATTGCGTGGCGGCGATGCAGGATGTGTCGGACGTTCCGGTGACGGTGAAATGCCGGATCGGGGTGGATGAGCAGGTTCCAGAAAGCGTGCTTCCCGATTTCATCACGCGGGTTTCCGCGGCGGGGGTGCGCCATTTCGTGATTCACGCGCGAAAGGCGTGGTTGCAGGGGCTGTCGCCCAAGGAAAACCGGGAAATTCCGCCGTTGAATTATGATCTGGTGGTTCAGATGAAACGGGATTTCCCCGATCTGACGATTGCGATCAATGGGGGGGTGACCACCTTGGCGCAGGTGCAGGATTTGCTGGCGCGGGGGCTGGATGGCGTGATGGTGGGCCGCGCGGCCTATCATGATCCGGCGTCGGTGTTGATTGGGGCCGATGCGCTGTGGGGAGAGGATCACGCCCCCGATGCCTTTGCCGTGGCCGAGGCGATGCTGCCCTATATCGAGGCCCATCTGCGCAACGGGGGGCGGTTGCACCAGATCACCCGGCACATGCTGGGTTTGTTTACCGGGCGACCGGGGGCGCGGACGTGGCGGCGGATCTTGTCAGAACGCGCCAACCAGCCCGGGGTCGGCCCCGAGCTGGTGGTGGAGGCGCTGGATCAGCTGCGGGCCGTGGCCGCCTGACCTTTGGCCGTGAGCGCGGCGCACAGGGCGGCGAGGGCCGCGCAGAGGAAGATTGCGCCGATCATCGGGCCGGGGGTGCCATCAAAGAAGGGCATCGCCATACCGCTGAGCGCGCCGCCGATCAGCATCTGAACGGTTCCGCCAAGCGACGAGGCCAGCCCCGCGATGTCGCCCACATCGTCAAGCGCCAGAACCATGACCGTGGGAATGACAAGGCCAAGGAAGGCATTGGCACAGAAAAGACCGGCCACGGTGACGGCGAGATTGGCGTATCCGGCCAATGACAGGGCAAAAAGCGCGCCGGTCACCAGAACGAAGCCAAAGCTTGCCCCACGAGCGACGGCAACGGCGCCAAAGCGCATTCCGGCCGATGCTGCCATTTGCGAGGCCGCGAAAAAGCCGATGGCGTTGACGGCAAAGGCAATCGAAAACCCGGTGGGCGTTAGTCCAAAGCTTTGCGTGTAGACAAAGGGGCCCGCAGCGATAAAGACGAAAAAGCTCGACATCGCAAAGCCACCCAGCAGGGTCAGCAGCATGAATTTGCGGTCGGTGAACAGGCGACGCGTTCCGCGCAGGGTGTCGGAAAACGAGAAATGCTGGCGATTGGCATCGGTCAGCGTTTCGGAGAGCATGAAGCGCAACATGGCCAGCGCGGCAAAGGTGGCCAGCGCCAGAACGCCAAAGATCCACCGCCAATCGGCAAGGGCCAGAACCGCCGACCCGGCGAGCGGCGCCAGCATGGGCGAGACCGAGATCACCAGCATGATGGCGGCCATGAGGCGCGTCGCCTCGTGGCCGGTGGCGGTGTCGCGGATGATGGCGCGCGGCACCACCATGACGGCGGCGCCGCCCAGACCCTGAACAAAGCGGCCCGCGATCAAAACGCCGATCGAGGGGGAAAAGGCACAGATGATGGTGCCGATGAAAAAGATGCCCAAACCCGCATACAGCGGCGGTTTGCGCCCTGCCTGATCGGCCCAGGGCCCATAGACAAGCTGCGCAACCCCGAAGGCAAGGAAATAGGCTGAAATCGTGCCCTGAACCGCCATGTCAGACGCGCCGACATCGGCGCCGATAAAGGGCAGGGCGGGCAAATACATGTCGATCGCAAAGGGACCGACGCACGACATGAGACCCAGCACGAGGGCCAGTCGGAAGAATGAGGTTTGCATGAGAACACTCTGTTTGTGGTTTCTGAGGTGTATCATTTGAGAACGAAATGTGAATATGGAAAAAGCTCTGGCCGCCTTGGCCCGTGCGGGCTATCTGGCGGGGTGATGAGCTTGTCGGAAACGCTCCTTTTTGTTTGGGGAAAACCATGCCTGATCCAGCTTTGATTGGCCTGATGATCGCTTTGCTTGCCGTGATCGGCGCTTTTGCCGGGGTGATTGCCGGGCTTTTGGGCGTTGGGGGGGGGATCGTTCTGGTGCCCGCGTTCTTTTACGCGTTTGAGCATCTGGGTTTTGGCGGGCCGATGTTGATGCAGGTGTGTCTGGCCACATCCTTGGCCACGATCATCGTGACCTCGATCCGGTCGGTTCTGTCGCACAACAAGAAGGGGGCGGTGGATTGGGCGATCCTGAAGGCGTGGGCCCCCTATATCGCCGCCGGTTCGGTCTTGGGGGTGATGACGGCCGCGCAACTGCGGTCAAGCACCTTGCAGGCGATCTTTGGTTGTCTGGGGATCGTCGTCGGGCTGTATATGGCCTTTGGCAAGCCGCATTGGCGGTTGGGGTCAGAGATGCCCAAGGGGGCGGGTCGGGCTGGCACGGGCTTTGGTGTTGGCTTTCTGTCGGTGTTGAGCCTTTACAACATGGCCATTCATCGCGCGGTTGCCACGGCGGCAGGATTTGGCGTTGTGATCGCTGTGCCGTCGGTGATCGGGTTCCTGATGCTGGATATCGCGGATGCGCCGCCCTTTACGCTGGGCGCGGTCAATCTGCCGGCGTTTTTCCTGATCATCTGCATGACGCTGATCACCACGCCGATGGGGGTCAAACTGGCGCATTCCATGGACCCAAAGCCGCTGAAACGGGTGT
>JALQUQ010000140.1 GCA_023263735.1 Paracoccaceae bacterium
GTATCTGGTCGCCTCAGGTCTGGGCCAGGTCGCGGAGACAGCTTTCCTTTCCGCTGTCACGGTTTTCAAATTAGGATCAAGCTCACCAGCGAAGCAGGCGGCGCCCCATGATGCTTGATGTCGTCATGACGATGATGATCCCAAGCCCGTACCATGTGACGTAAAATAACGGGCTGTCCTCGGTGCAATGCAGGGCATAGACGGCCGCAGCGAGCCCGGCGCCGGCAATTCCCGCCATTGCCCCGGCAAGCGCCGGGCGCGTCGGGGCCGCCTTCCGCAACATGGAAAAAAGCACCACGACCGGCAGAACAGACAGCACGGGAATGGTGATCAGGCAAACAACAGCCGTTTCCCCGCGGATCGCCGCGGCCCGAGCATCGGCAGGCACGGCCAGATACGTGAGCCCCCAAAGCGCTGCGGCAAAAAACGCAATCGCCAAAATCGGCACAACACGCAGGCCCAGATCGGCACCCGGACGGGCAAGCACAATCACCGCCCGCAAGGCGGCAACGCCCAAACCCAGACCCAAAACGAACCTCAGGGCTGACATCGGTTCCTGAATGGCCACCGCCAGATCAGATCGAATGCCCAGCGTCAGGGCAACGATGATCGCCATAACCAGCATCGCCGGACCCAGCCACAGAAACGATTTTTCAAACCGCTCAGAGAGCTCCGCATCTGCCGCCAGCAACTTGATCAGGTCATCCGTTTTCATTTCACGTGCCTTTCGCGCAATACCGCGAGAGATTTCAGCGCACGATGCAAAGCCACGCGCACAGCCCCCTCCGACATTGACATCGCCTCACCCGCCTCGGCGGCAGAGGCGCCTTCCAATCCGACCCGCCGAACAACTTCGGCTGATCGCCCATCCAGCATCCCAATCATCTTTTCCACGTCCATCGCCTCGGTCGGATCGGGCCCGGGCTCTGCCACAAGCGTTTCGGCAAAGTCTTCAATGGGTACGTTCACCCGGCGACCGCGACTGCGAAATGCGTCCACGACCTTGTATCGCGCTATGGCATAAAGCCACGGCCGAATGGCTGTTCCCTCTTGCCACGTCCCCCGCTTCAGATGGACGGCCAGAAGCACCTCCTGCAAAATATCCTCGCACGCCGCTTCTCCCAAAGGTGCCCCCTTGGCCCGGATCACTCCGCGCAAGACGGGCGCGATGGACGACAAAAAGCGCGCATATGCCGCTCCGTCGCCCTCATTTGCAGCGCGCAACAAGGTTTCCAAATCGCCCATGTCTTCCAATGTCTTCCAATACAATTCGCGAAGCTGCCGGCAAACGTTACAAGAGTTTGAATGACGGAGGAAAGAAAATGCAGAGCCATCAGCGTTTCCGTCTTCTGCGAGAAAGTGTCCTTGGTCCGGCAGGCCATCCTGGCTTGCCGGTAGAGCACCGGCAGCAGCGCATTGAGGCTGCGAGACCTTCGCGCCCATCGTGGCAGGACGGCCGAGGTGGATCGGATCTTCTTCTCGTCTGGCACGTCCTCCGCCCAAACCAACAACTTTGCCATCGTCATGTGGCAAATGTGGCTTGGGCTGTGGAGCGCGGCCCCAGCCATGATGTCCAAGTGGCTTTTGTCGAGAATGCAGCCGCCCTTCAAGGACGAGTCGCACCATCCAATGATCCGGGGAACAAGGTCAAAGACTGCGTTCTGAAAGCAGGCCTGCCACCGTTTTTTATCAAATGCTGCGCGTTCAGGTCACCTGAGCAAGCGTCAATCGCACCCGTTCACGCAAAGGGATCGACCGGGTATCTTGCCCCGGTCAGATACAACCCCTGGGGCGGGCAAACCGGGCCACAGGCGGAACGGTCGCGCGCCTCCAACACATCGCGCACGCGATCAGGCGCCCACGCCCCTGCCCCAACCCGTTCTAACGTGCCAACGATCGACCGCACCTGATTGTGCAAAAAGCTGCGCGCCCGCAAACGGAACTGATATTCGCGCCCGCCGACATAGGGGATTTCGTCGATTGTGATTTCATCAATCGTCTTGACCGGGCTTTTCGCCTGACAAATCGAAGAGCGAAAGGTGGTAAAGTCGTGCAGCCCGATCAGATGAGCCGCCCCGGCGCGCATCGCGTCAATGTCCAGCGGGTTCAGCACTTGCCAAACCCGGCCCTTGTCATGCGTGACCGGGGCACGGCGGGCCACCAGCCGAAACAGGTACTGCCGTTCAACGGCACTGAAACGCGCATGAAAATCATCCGCCACCCGCGCCGCTGCCAGAATTGCAACGGGCTGCGGCTTCAGGTGCCAGTTCAGCGCCTCGGACAAGCGGAACGGGTCCCACTCCCGCACCAGATCGACCGTGGCCACCTGACCGGTTCCGTGAACGCCCGCATCGGTGCGCCCCGCCGCCGCGATGACATGAGGACCGGGCTCTAGCCGCGCCAAGGCCTCTTCGACCGCCGCCTGAACCGATGGCTGCCCTTGGGCTTGGCGCTGCCACCCCTGATAGGGGCCACCGTCATAGTCAATTTTCAACGCAAATCTGGGCATTCCCCTCATCTATCCGAATTCTTGTGCGCATCAAGTGCGCCAATGCCCCTACACGCCGGGGGATTGGCCCCTTATGTTAACGATATGACCCCATGAGGACGGCGTTTTGGTTCTTTCTGCATTGACCGACAGTATTTCGCGCAGCCTTGACGATGCCAGCGCCGCCGTGACCGGAATGTTTCAGCCAACGCTTCGGCTGGGGGTGACGGGGTTGTCAGGGGCAGGCAAGACCGTGTTCATCACGACCTTGGTCAATAACCTGCTGAACCGGGGGCGCATGACCCAGCTATCTGCCCAGCGCGATGGCCGGATCGAAGCGGTCGTGCTGCAACCCCAACCCGACATGACCCTGCCCCGCTTTGATTACGAGGCCCATTTGTCTGCCTTGCAGGCCGATACGCCACACTGGCCCGCCTCAACCCGGGCGATCTCGGAACTGCGGCTTTCGTTTCGGTTGCGGTCCTCGGGCATTTTCGGCGCGCTGACGGGTCCGACCCATCTGCATCTCGACATCGTGGATTATCCCGGCGAATGGCTTTTGGATCTGTCATTGCTGGATAAAACCTATGCGTCATGGTCGTCCGAAACACTGAACCGCCTTCAGCATCGGGAAGAAGCGCGCAGCTATCTGGCACTGGCGCGGGCAGGAGACGCCGATTTGCCGTTGGACGAGGACCGGGCAAGAGCCTTGGCCAACAGCTACACCGAATATTTGCATTCGGCCCGTTTGCAGGGTTGGTCTGACCTGACCCCGGGCCGGTTCTTGTTGCCGGGCGATTTGGCGGGGTCGCCCGTTCTGACCTTTGCCCCTTTGCCCACCCCGGCCCAAGTGACACGGCACAGCCTTTGGACGGAAATGGACCGGCGGTTCGAGGCCTATAAGGCAAAAGTGGTGAAGCCCTTTTTCCGCGATCATTTCGCAAGGATCGACCGTCAGATCGTCTTGGTCGATGTGCTGGGATCGATTCACAAAGGCCCTCGGGCGGTCGAAGACCTGCGTCGCACATTGGCTGACGTTTTGGGCACATTTCGCCCCGGCCTGAACGGTTGGTTGACGTCTTTGCTGGGGGGGAAGCGGGTGGAGCGTATTCTGTTTGCCGCCACAAAGGCCGACCATCTCCATCATGACCAGCACCCCCGCCTGACTGCGATTGCCGAAGCCCTCTTGGCCGATGCGAAAAACCGGGCCGATTTTTCCGGGGCAAAAACCATGGCGCTGTCGATGGCCAGTCTGCGCACCACGGTCGAAGATTCCATCGAACGTGGCGGGCAAAGCCTGAACGTCGTCCGGGGGCGCCTGCAGCACACGGGCAAACAGGTCGCGCTTTTTCCCGGCGACCTTCCCGATGATCCCAGTCGTATCCTTGCCCCGGCGCGGGCGGGGGCCGACCGATGGCTGGATGCGGAATTCGGCCTGATGACCTTTGCCCCCGCCAGATCGACGCAAAAGCCCGGTGAGGGGCTGCCCCATATCCGATTGGACCGCGCCGCCGAATTTCTGATTGGCGACAAACTCTGATGCCAAAGTGCAAATCGAGGCCGCACCATGACTGACGCCCCGCAAAAACCTGTGATGCTGGAAATCGAGGAGGAGGCCGATCCCGGTCTTGCCCCCGCAGTGCCTGACCGCCAGCCCATCGGAGCCGCCATGCAAATGGCGGCAAAGGCGGCGCAACCGCGCTCGGCCGTGACACGCTTTGCGCTGTGGACGTTTTCGGCGTTTTTCTCATTTGCCCTGTCGGTGGCAGCGTGGGATTTCGTGTCCGGTCTTTTTGCCCGCAACACGTTTTTGGGCTGGATTGCCTTTGCCCTTTTGGGTTTGGCCGTGCTTTCCGCGCTGACCTTGACCCTGCGCGAATGGTCGGCCTATGCGCGCCTGCTGAGATTGGACACCCTGCGCGCAAAAGCGGAAAAGGCGCGCAGCGCGGCCGATTTGAAAGAGGCCCGCACAACCGTGCTCTCTCTCACCCGCCTTTACGCCACACGGCCAGAAACCGCATGGGGTCGGTCAAAGTTTGAAGAGCAGTCCAAAGACATCATGGATGCCGACGCCCTGATTGATTTGGCCGAGGTTGAGATCCTTGCGCCGCTCGACCTCTTGGCACGGGCCGAGGTGGAACGGTCGGCGCGTCAGGTGGCCACTGTGACGGCCCTCGTTCCGCTGGCCCTTGCCGATGTGGCGACCGCCCTTTTTGCAAACATGCGCATGATCCGGGCCATTGCCGAAATTTATGGCGGACGATCCGGCACGATTGGATCGCTGGGCCTTTTGCGCCGCGTCTTTTCCCATCTGATCGCAACCGGCGCCTTGGCGCTGACCGACGATCTGATCGGCTCGGTCGCGGGCGGCGGCGTCTTGTCAAAACTTTCGCGCCGCTTCGGCGAGGGTGTGGTCAATGGCGCGCTCACGGCCCGGGTCGGTCTTGCCGCCATCGACCTCTGCCGCCCCCTCGCCTTTCATGCGATCGACCGCCCGTCAACCACGGGAACGGTCAGCCGCGCGCTGGCTGGGTTCGTGTCAAAACAAGGCAGCTAAGCCCCCTGCCTGCCCCTTTGATGTAACCGCCGTTCGATCTGCCGCAAGATCAGGCTGAGTCCGATGGTCATGGTCAGGTACAACAACGCGGCAATGTTGTAGGTTTCGAAATATCGAAAATTCCCGGCGGCCGTGACCTTGGCCAACTGGGTGATGTCGCTGACCCCCAAGACGGAAACCAAGGAGCTATCTTTCACCATCGCCACAAAGTCATTCCCCAAAGGCGGCAAGATCATCCGAAACGCTTGGGGAAAAACGATGTGACGAAACCGCTGCCATCGGTTCAGCCCAAGGGACTTTGACGCTTCGATCTGCCCAACATCAACCGCCTGCAAACCCGCGCGGAAAATCTCGGCCAAAAAGGCAGAATAGGCCAGCATCAGCGCGATCACCGCCCGGGCGATCAGGGGAAAGTCACGCACCTTCCACAAGGGCAGACCCATGGGTTCGGCCACCCAATTCACAAGGGCAACCAGTCCGGGCGCCATGACAAAGGCCACGTACAGCAACAAGACGATGATCGGAATCCCGCGCATGACTTCGATATAGAGGCGCGCGACCTGCCGCAGGACCACAGACTTGGACAACCCCATGACGGCCAGACCCAACCCGATCAGGCAGGCCCCCACATAAGCGATGATCGCCACCAGCACCGTGATCACGATCCCCTTGGCCAAAAGAGCCAGCGCCGCCGAATAAACCGGGCTGCGCAAGACCTGCACAAACAGCACAGCCCCAATGGCCGCCAGAACCAGCAGCCACCACGGAAAATCGCTGTCGGGTTTCGGATTGGGCGTCATTCTGGAAACCGGCCCCGCCGAAACGGGGCCCTAACCGTTACTGGCCCATCTTGTAATCAAGGAACCACTTCTTGTTCAGCGCATCGATGGTGCCATCCGCACGCATCGCGGCAATTCCCGCATTCATCGCGGTCACGAGGTCGGAGCCCTTGGGGAAAATGAATCCGAAATCCTCGGTTCCCAGTTTTTCGCCGATGATCTTCAGCCCGCCGTTCGAGGCATCGACATAGCCAGCGCCCGCCGTCCCATCGGTCAGCACCAGATCGACGTCCCCCGACTTCAGCGCCTCAACCGTGGCGCCAAAGGTTTCAAACAACTTGATGCGCGGGTTGGCTTCGTTCCCATCCAACACTTCATAGACACCCACATAGAACGGAGTGGTCCCCGGCTGGGCCGCCATCAGCAGATCAGCGTTTTCGCCAAAGCTTTTCGCATCGGTAAAGCGCGTTTCATCCCCGCGCACCATCATGACCATTTCGCTGGTCATGTAGCTGTCCGAAAAATCGACCACTTCCTTGCGGTCGTCGCGAATGGTGATCCCGGTCATCCCCAGATCAAACTGCCCCTCCGACACCGCAGGGATCATCGCGTCCCAGCTGATATTTTCATACTTTACGTTGAAATTCAGCCGCTTGGCCAATTCGGCCATTGCATCGTATTCCCAGCCAATCGCTTTGCCATCCTTGTCCAGAAATTGCAGCGGCGGATAGGCGTTTTCGGTCACGACGACCACATCCTTGCCCCCCAGATCCGGCAAGGATTGCGCCAGAACCGGAGCGGCAAATCCGATTGCCGCGCAAAGAACGGTGGAAAATAGCTTCATCTTCGACTCCCTGTCACAAAGTCCGTTTTCCTGACTATGGACTGCGGCCCCGCGCACTGCAAGCGAGGGCAGTTTCTGTGCACTTGTGCAGAGTACCTCTGGCATTTTCGGCCACAACCTGTCCTTGAACGGCTGAACGCTGAAGCGCATGTTGGTCAGGAAACGGA
>JALQUQ010000141.1 GCA_023263735.1 Paracoccaceae bacterium
GGCGACGAGCCACGCGGGGCCGCCCAGCTCGGCGCCGACGAGCACCAGCACCAGCCCCCCAAGACCCCGCCGATCTTTTGGCCAGCTATGATTACGACGGCACCCGCGTCACCGCCGCCGTGCGCCGGGGCGCGGTCACCGGCGCGCAGTTCCACCCCGAAAAATCGGGTCCGGTCGGGCTGGGCATCATGGCGACCTTTCTGGCCCAAAACACCCCCGTTGCGGCGGGTTAAGGGCCGCAAAACCGTCTGCACGGGGGGTGTACCAAGGGTGCACGCGCGGTGCACCGAAATCAGACACCGCCAAACCAGAGGGGAACAGGCATGAAAACCTTCGCGCTGACGCTCTATCTGGCCCTCTCCCGATGGTCCGAACCGCTGTGGAAACGCCACCTGAAAAAGCGCATCGCGCGCGGCAAGGAAGAGGCGGGCCGACAGGGCGAACGCTTGGCCACCGCCCTCCCCCCGCGCCCCGATGGCCCCCTGCTCTGGTGCCACGCCCTGGGCTATGGCGAGGCGCTGGCCCTGATCGCCCCCATCCGCGAGATTTTGGCCGAACGTCCTGATTTAACACTGCTTTTTACCACCAGCACCCGCACCGCCGCCGATGGTTTGGCCCGTTTGGGCCTGCCGGATCGGGTGATCCACCAATACGCCCCCGTCGATGCGCCGGGCCCGGTGCGCCGGTTTCTTGACCATTGGCGCCCCGATGGTTTTGTCTTGGCCGAGCTCGATCTTTGGCCCCGCATGCTGACCACGCTGGCCGCCCGTGGGGTGCCCATGGTCATGGTCAACGCCCGCCTGACCGACCGCCGCTTTGCCAACCGCCGGAAACTCCAAGGTCTTTACGCCCCGCTCTGGCCCCTGTTTCAGAAAATTCTGGTTCAAGATCAAACCTCTACGGACCGCATGGTCACTCTTGGCGCCCCCCATGACCGCGTCGAATGTGCCGGACTCCTCAAGGCAGCGGCCGCCCCCTTGCCCGACCTGCCCAAGGCCCGCGCCGATCTGATCCAGGCGCTTGGCCCCCGCCAAATTTGGGTTGCCGCTTCTACGCAGGCGCGCGAACACGACATGATTTTGCGCGCCCATGCCGAAATGCGCAAAACCCTGCCCGACCTTGTGCTGGTCCTCGCCCCCCGCTCGCCCACCGACGCCCCCGCGATTGCGCAGATGGCGCAGGATCTCTTTGGCCAGCCCGCCCCCCGTCGCAGCTTGGGCCAAAGCCCGACAGCCACCACCCCGGTCTTTCTGATCGACACCATGGGCGAGATGGGTCTGGTCTACCGAATCGCACCGCTGGCCTTTGTCGGCCATTCCTTCCCCGTGCCGGGCGATCCGCCGTTGACCGGGAAAAATCCCTTTGAAGCCGCGGCCTTAGGGGTCATGGTCCTGCATGGGCCCTGCATTGGAAACTTTGCCGAAAGCTATGAAATCCTTGCCGAATGTGGCGCGTCCGAGGTCGTTGCCGATGCCGCGGCCCTTGCCCGCCGCCTGCCCGACCTCTTGTCCGACCCCGCCCAAGTGATCGACCGCGGCGAAAAGGGGCGCGCCATTCTGGCCCAAGCGGCCCTTGCCCTGCCCACCACCCTGCGGGCCATTGCCACGGTCCTCCCCCCGGCGGCCGACTTGTAACAACCCCCGCGTGAGCCTATAATTGCCCCGCGCGCGACTTATCTTAGGAGACGTTTTTTGACCCCTTTTCGTGTTTATATTGGTTGGGATTCCCGCGAAGATATTGCCTATCAGGTCGCCCGTAGGTCATTGATCAACAACGCTTCTATCCCTGTCGAAGTCATCCCGCTCAAGCTTGCCGAACTGGTGGAACAGGGTCTTTACACCCGTGACATCGATCCGCTGGCCTCGACCGAATTCACCTATTCGCGCTTTCTTGTGCCGCATCTGGCGGGGTACAAAGGATGGGCGGTGTTTGTCGATTGCGACTTCCTGTTCTTTGGCGACGTCGCCGAACTGGCCCAATATCAAGACCCGTCCAAGGCCGTGATGTGCGTGCATCACGATTACACCCCCAAGGAAACGACCAAGATGGATGGCGTGCCGCAATCGGCCTATCCGCGCAAGAACTGGTCGTCGTTCATGCTGTTCAACTGCGATCACCCCTCGGCACAATCGCTGACGCCGGAAATCGTCAACCGCGAAACCGGGGCCTATCTGCACCGGATGCAATGGGCCAAGGATGAAGAAATCGGTTCTTTGCCAACGGGTTGGAACTGGCTGGAAGGCTGGTACGACAAACCGGCGCAGGGCTATCCGCAGGCCGTGCACTATACCCGCGGCGGCCCATGGTTCGACGCGTGGCAAGAGGTGGACTATGGCGATGAATGGCGCGCCGAAGCCGCGCTTTGCCGGGCCGAAGGTCTGGCCTGATCGCTTTGGGGGGATCGATGGCGTTTGCCGTCCTGTTGCGCATGGTCGCAAACGCCTTTGACCCACAACACCTTTGGAGGGCCGCGCCATGACCGCTGACGCGACGCAGGAGAGCGATATCATCCAGTCGGGCCTGCGGGTTCTTCAGATCGAGGCCGAGGCGCTGACCGCCTTGGCCAAGGATCTGCCCGCCGATTTCGTGCCGGCGGTGCGCCTGCTGTTGGCCGCCACGGGCCGGGTGATCGTGTCGGGCATCGGAAAATCGGGCCACATCGGGCGCAAGCTGGCGGCCACCCTTGCCTCGACCGGCACGCCCGCGCAATTCGTCCACCCCGCCGAAGCCAGCCATGGCGATCTGGGCATGGTCATGCCGGGCGATGTCTGCATCGCCATTTCAAATTCGGGCGAAACGGCGGAACTGTCTGATATCCTTGGCCATTGCTTGCGGTTTGACATTCCGATCATCGGCATTTCCAGCCGGATCGAAAGCCGCCTGATGCGCGCGGCCACGCTGAAACTGTTGCTGCCCGCATGGACCGAGGCCTGCGGCCTTGGCATGGCGCCGACGACCTCGACCACGATGGCGCTGGCGCTTGGCGATGCGCTGGCCGTGGCGGTGATGGAGGCGCGGCGGTTCCGGTCTGACCAATTCCGCACCTATCATCCGGGCGGGCGGCTGGGGGCACAATTGGCCCCGGTGCATCAGTTGATGCATGCCGGAGAGGCCGTGCCGGTGATCGACCGCAATGCCCCCATGCCGCAGGTCATTCTGACGATGACGGCGCGGGGGTTTGGCATCGCGGGCGTGGTCGATGAAAACGGCCTTTTGGTCGGGGTGATTTCCGATGGCGACTTGCGGCGGCATCTGGATGGGTTGATGGACCGCGTGGCCCATCAGGTTGCCAGCAAGGGCCCGGTGACCGTTCACCCCGACACCTTGGCGGCCGAGGCATTGCGGATCATGAACACCCGAAAGATCGGTGCCTTGTTCGCCACCAAAGATGGAAAACCCGTTGGAATCGTGCATTTGCACGATCTTTTGCGCGCAGGAGTGGCGTGATGGATAAAATCGTAACCGTCGGCAATGTGGCCTTTGGCCAATCCTTGCCCTTTGCCCTGATCGCGGGCCCCTGCCAGATGGAAAGCCACGCCCATGCCCGCATGATCAGCGAAGGTCTGCTGGCGGCCTGCGCGGGCACAGGCACGGGCCTGATTTTCAAGGCCTCGTATGACAAGGCCAATCGCACCAGCCTAAAGGGCACCCGGGGCTTGGGCATGGAAAAGGGCCTGCAAATCCTGTCAGACATCCGCGCCGAATATGGAGTGCCGGTGCTGACCGATGTGCATGAAACCACCCATTGCGCCCCGGCGGCAGAGGCGGTGGATGTGCTGCAAATTCCGGCCTTTCTGTGCCGCCAGACCGATCTTTTGCTGGCCGCCGGCGAAACCGGCGCGGTGGTGAACATCAAAAAGGGCCAGTTCCTTGCACCGTGGGATATGGCCCATGCGGCAGACAAGGTCGCCAGCACCGGAAACACGCGCATTCTGCTGTGCGAACGGGGCACCTCGTTCGGTTATGGGGCGTTGGTCACCGATTTTCGCGGCCTGCCGCAGATGGCGGCCACCGGGCATCCGGTCATCTTTGACGCCACCCATTCGGTGCAGCAACCCGGCGCGCTTGGCGGGGCCTCGGGCGGGCAGCGCGAATTCGTGCCGGTTCTGGCGCGGGCCGCAGTGGCGGTGGGCGTGGCGGGCCTGTTCATCGAAACGCATGAAGACCCCGACCGCGCGCCGTCGGACGGGCCGAATATGGTGCCGCTGGATCAGATGGGCGCGCTGATCGCCCGCCTTGCCGCCTTTGACCGCATCGCCAAGGGGGAATGACCATGGACGCCTGCATCATCGTTCCCGCCCGATTTGCCAGCACGCGCTATCCCGGCAAACCGCTGGTTGCCCTGCGCGGGGCCAGTGGCGTGCCGCTGACCTTGCTGGAACGGTCGGTCGCCGCTGCCCGTGCCACGGGATTGCCGGTCTATGTCGCCACCGACGATGACCGGATCGAGGCCGAGGGCCGCCGCATCGGCGCCGAAGTCATCCGCACCTCGGAATCCTGCCGCAATGGAACCGAGCGCGTGGCCGAAGCGGTGAAGAACGCGGGGATCACCGCCGAAATCATCGTGAATTTGCAAGGCGATGCCCCCCTGACCCCGGCGCATTTCGTGACCGCGCTGGTCGATGCGATGCGGGCCGAACCTGAATGCCAGATGGCGACCCCGGCCCTGCGGTGCGATCCGGAAACGGTGGAAAACCTGCTGGCCGACCGTCGGGCGGGGCGGGTGGGCGGCACCACGGTGGTGCGCGATCACGCGGGCCGCGCCCTTTATTTTTCCAAGGAAGTTCTGCCCTTTACCAATGGCAAGGGCGTGGTGAACGGGATCGTTCCGGTGTTTCACCATGTGGGCCTTTACGCCTATCGCCCGGCGGCGCTGGCGTCCTATGTCGGATGGGAGCCCGGCCCGCTGGAAACGCTGGAGGGGTTGGAGCAGTTGCGTTTTCTGGAAAACGGCACCCCCATTCGCGCGGTCGAGGTTTCGGCCCCCGGCGCGGTGTTTTGGGAATTGAACAACCCGACCGACGTGCCCTTGATCGAGGCCGCCTTGCAAAAGATGGGCCGCGATTGACCCGATGGCCGGGCTGATCAGGCGGGGGCGGTGATCGCCCCGCCGACGCTCAGGCCCGCATCGGTGATTTCGACCGTCACCCCGGTGTAATCGGTGATCCACGGGCTTTCGGTATCGGCCTGATCCGCCACGCCCGCCAGACGCAGCACCCCCGCGCCCGCCGCACGCCCCGCCGTCAGCCCGGCCTGAGTGTCTTCGAACACCAGACAGTCGGATGCGGCAAAGCCCAAGTGGCGGGCGGCCATGGCAAAGCCCTGCGGATCGGGTTTGCCCCGCGTCACATCATCGGCACTGATCAACAGATCGGGCATCGGCAAACCCGCCGCCGCAATCCGCATCGTGGCCAAGGCCCGATTGGCCGATGTCACCACCGCCCAGCGGTGCCGGGGCAGCCGGGTCAGCAGCGCGGCCGCACCGGGAATGGCGACGATCCCGTCAACATCTTGCAATTCAAACGCATCCAGCCACGCCAATTCGGCCGCGATGTCACAGCCCGGGGGGGCAAAGTGGCGGATGGTATCACGCGCCGGGCGACCGTGCAGATAGTGCATCACCGCTTCGACATCGACCCCCACCCGGTTGGACCACGCCGTCCACGCCCGCACAACGGCGGGGATCGAGGTCAGGATCGTGCCATCCATATCAAAGAGAAACGCCTGAAACGGCTGCGAAAAACGGAAAAGATCGGCCATCAAGACATCCTTGAAATTCGGTCAGAGGGCGCGCGCCCGTTACTGCGGCAAGACGATCTGCATCTTGACCTGCCCCTTGGGCGCCTGCGCCGCCAGTTCAAAAGCCGGGATCGACTCGTCAAAGTCAAAGGTCCGGGTGATCAGCGGTTTCACATTGATCGCACCGCTGGCCAGCAGCCCGACGCAGCGCGGAAACACATGGGCATAGCGAAAGATCTGTTCGACCCGCGCCTCGCGCACCATCGCCTTGGCCAGATCATAGGCAAAGGGCTCGACCGGAATGCCCACAAAGACCACGACCCCACCGGGGCAAAGCGCATCGAACACCTGCCCCGCCGCCCGGGGATGTCCCGAACATTCAAACACGCATTCCACCCCCCAGCCATCGGTCTGGCGCAAAATCTCGGCCGTGGCATCGCCCGAAGAGACGTTGATCGGCGTGATCGCCCGCGACAGGCTGGCCCCGATTTCCAGTTTCGTCGGGTCGATGTCGGTTAGAAACACCCGCGCACAGCCCGCCGCCAGCGCCGACAAAGCGGTGACCAGACCGATCGGACCCGCCCCCTGAACCAAGGCCACATCGCCCGGCTTCACCTTGGCCTTGGTCGCGGCATGGACCCCCACGGCCAGCGGTTCGACCATGGCCGCCTCGGCAAAGGAAACGCTGTCGGGCAGTTTAAAGGTATAATCGGCCGGATGCACCACCGAGGGGCGCAGGCAGCCATGCACGGGCGGGGTGGCCCAGAACCGCACCGCCGGATCGATGTTGTACATTCCCATCCGGCTGGCGCGGCTGTTCGGATCGGGAATGCCCGGCTCCATGCAGACGCGATCCCCGACTTTCAGGTTTGTCACCTCGGCCCCCACCTCGATCACGGTGCCCGAGGCCTCATGCCCCAGAATCATCGGATCGCGTACGACAAAGGGGCCAATCGCGCCGTGGGTGTAATAATGCACATCCGACCCGCAAATCCCCACCGTATGGATTTAACTCGATGGTCTTCTTCGTCTGCGAGCGACGCAAGGCGGCTGAACTTCGCAACCGACGACGCCCAAAGGTCGTCAGCGCACTG
>JALQUQ010000142.1 GCA_023263735.1 Paracoccaceae bacterium
GGCGGATCGGTATTTCCAGAAAGATGCCGCATCCGACAAACTGGTGCCCGAAGGGATCGAAGGCCAGGTGCCCTATAAGGGCCCGGCGGCAACCGTTTTGCACCAGATGGTCGGCGGTCTGCGGGCGGCCATGGGCTATACCGGCAACCGCACCGTTGCCGAGATGCGCCAGAACTGCTCGTTTGTTCGGATCACCGGCGCGGGGCTGAAAGAATCCCACGTGCATGACGTGCAGATCACCCGCGAAAGCCCGAACTACCGGGTGGGCTGATGCGCGTTTCCGGGCATAAGCTGGAATGGGAGGGCGGGTCGCTGATCCGCCTGCCCGAACCGGGCGCCACCTTTGGGCCCGATTTCTTTCCCGATGCGCGCGGCCATGAGATTCCGGCCGCGATCAAATTGGCCGTTCAACCCTTTGTTCTGCTGCGGCCGGGTCGGGCGCCCCTTTTGATCGACACCGGCTATGGCACCTCACGCGGGGCAGAGTTTTCCCATGTTCTTGCCAATCTTGCCGCGGCAGGGGTGGGCGAAGAGGATGTGGGGCAGGTGTTCCTGACCCATTTGCATGGCGATCATTGCGCGGGCCTGACCAAAGGGGCCTTTCCCAATGCCCAAATTTTCCTGACCGGGGTCGAGCAGCAGTTCTGGACCGGCAAGGATCACCCCGGCGGCCATCTGGTCGCGGCCGAGGCGCATCGCCTGACCCTTGTGTCGGAGGGGGATATCATTGCCCCGGGCGTGCGCGTGGTCTTGCTGCCCGGTCACACGCCGGGCCATGCGGGGCTGATCATCGATGACCAGATCCTGATGATCGCCGATGTGGTGCATGTGGCGCCCTTGCAGATCGAAGATCCCGATCTGGTGCCGAAATTCGACTTTGATCCCGGTCTTGCCGCCCAGACCCGGCGCAAGACGCTGGATTGGATCGGTGCCAAGGGGCTGGTGTTCTGCGGGGCGCATTTCACCGGGACATCGCCCTATTTCCGGCTGAAACCGGCCGGGACCGGCTGGCAGATGGTTGACGCATGACCCCTGCCGCGCGAGTTCAGGCCGCCGCCGAAATCTTGGACCGCATTCTGTCGGGGGCACCGGCGGAACAAGCCTTGGTCAACTGGGCGCGCTCCAGCCGCTTTGCCGGTTCGGGCGACCGGGCGGCTGTGCGCGATCACGTCTTTGATGCCTTGCGCCAAAGGCGGAGCTTTGCCGCCCTTGGCGGTGGGGAAACCGGGCGCGGGCTGATGCTGGGGCTGGTGCGCGCCTTGGGGCTGGATGAAGGGGCCCTGTTCAGCGGACAGGCCCATGCGCTTGCCCCGGTGCAACCGGGCGAGGAAGGCCGCCCCCCGACCAAGGCCGAAGGCTTGGACCTGCCCGACTGGCTGATCCCACGGTTTGAGCAAAGCCTTGGCGATCAGGCCACGGCGATTGCCCAAGCGATGAAGACCCGCGCGCCGGTGTTCCTGCGGGCCAATCTGTCGCGGGCCCCCCTTGAAAAGGGGATCGCGGCGCTTGCTGCCGAGGGGATCGTCGCGCGCCCGCACCCGCTGGCCCCGACCGCGCTTGAGGTGACCGAGGGGCAACGGAAAATCCAGACCTCGCAGGCCTATGCCGGGGGGATGGTGGAATTGCAGGATGCGTCGTCGCAGGCCGTGGTGCAGGCGTTGCCGCTGAGCAAAGGCATGAAAGTGCTGGATTATTGCGCGGGGGGCGGTGGCAAGACGCTGGCCATGGCCGACCGGATGCCGCTGTCGCTTTTTGCTCATGATGCCGATCCGCGGCGCATGGCCGATCTGCCCGCGCGTGCCAAACGCGCCGGAGCCAAGGTGACGCTGACCCAGACGCCGCAGAAAACGGCCCCCTATGATCTGGTGCTGATCGATGTGCCCTGTTCGGGATCGGGAAGCTGGCGGCGCGATCCATCGGGCAAATGGCGGATCACGCCCGAACATTTGCAGGATCTGGCCCGCGTGCAATCGGACATTCTGGATCAGACCGCCAGATTGGTGCGCCCGAACGGGGTGCTGGCCTATGCGACCTGCTCGCTCCTTGCCGAGGAAAACCACGACCGCATCGCCGATTTTCTGACACGCACGCCGGGGTGGCGGTTGGACATGCAGCGGCAGTTTACCCCGCTTGAAGAGGGCGACGGCTTTTACATCGCTCTTATGACGCGAGATTGATTCAATACTTTACAACCAAAAGTTGTCCGACCTATTCTGTCCCTGTTAAGGCAGCCTTAAACTTTTGCTGTTTGGCTGTCGCAAAGCATTTCAGGGACAGGCCGCGATGTCAGCAACGACGGGATGGAACGATGTTGTAACCTTGGCCCGCACCCTCAACAGTCGGTCGCATCTGCTTTTGGCGGGCGCTCTTGCGGCATTTTTCAGCTACTTTCTGGCCCAAGATCATACATCGCGCCTTTTTGCCATGATTTTCGGGCTGTCCCTTTCGGCCTTGATCGGGGTGCTGTGGGCGATTGTCATTTTGTCTGCGTGGGCCCGGAAACGTCTGATTGCGCAGGTGGCGGCCATCGTCGGGCAGGATGAAAGCCCGTGTTTCGCCACCGATCCACAGGGGCAGATCCTGTTTCAGAACGCCTCCGCCATTCGGCGATTTGGCGCAGATTCCAAGACATTGACGGCGGCTTTGGGCGATCATTTTGCCAGCCCCGCCGCGGTTTTGTTTCGTTTGCAAAGTCGTGCGGCCCGCGGCGCTTCGGCGCGCGAGGATGTGGCGACCCGCCGGGGGCATTCGCGTCTTTCGGTGCATCAGGTGACGCCCGACCGGTTCCTGTGGCGTCTTGAGGAGTTTGTGGAGCGCAACGCCACCGGGCGCAGCGGGGCCGAACTCCTCAGCCTGCCCATGTTGGTTGCCAACAAGGCGGGCGTAATCCTCTTTTCGAATGAGGCGTTGCGCCGTCTGGTGGGCGGCCGCCCCCGCCATCTGGACCGCGTGTTCACGACCACCGCGCTGCATTCGGGCGAAGAGGTGGAGGTGCAGGGGATCATGGGGCCGACCCGCTGTCTTTTTGCTGAATTGAACGGGGCCGGAGAGCGGCGCGAAATCTATCTGCTGCCCGTGATGGCCCAACCCCTGATGGCGGCGGTTTCTGATGAGTTCGAGGAAAGCCCCGTCGCAATGGCCCGTTTTGCCAAGGATGGATCGGTTCAGGTCGCCAATCAGGCCGCGCGCGATTTGATGGGCCTTCCTTTGGGCAGCGAGATGCAAATCCACGAAATCTACGAAGGTCTGGGCCGCCCGATCCTCGATTGGGTCAGTGACATCATCGATGAAAGGGCGACCAGCACGTCCGAGGTGTTGAAACTGCGCAAGGAGGGGGGCGAAGACTATCACCAACTGAACCTGCGCCGCGTCGTGCAGCACGGACGACCGGGCGTTCTGGCCGTGATTCAGGATGCCACCCAGTTGAAACGGCAAGAAGCCCAGATCGTCCAAAGCCAGAAGATGCATGCGATCGGGCAATTGGCTGGCGGAATTGCGCATGATTTCAACAATTTGCTGACCGCGATCTCGGGGTATTGTGATCTTTTGCTGTTTCGACAGGACAAAGACTCGCCCGATTATGCCGATCTGGTCCAGATCCATCACAATGCCAACCGGGCCGCCGCCTTGGTCAGTCAACTTCTGGCTTTTTCGCGCAAACAGACGATGAAGGCAGAGCGGATCGATATTCACGACGTGCTGTCGGACATGACGCATTTGTTGAACCGACTGGTGGGGGAGCGGACCAATCTGCGCCTGGTCCATGGGGCGGAACTGGGGCCCATCCGGGCTGACCGCCGACAATTGGAACAGGTTCTGATGAATCTGGTGGTGAATGCCCGCGACGCGATGGTCGATGGCGGCACCATCTTGATCGAGACCGAGGCGCTTCATCTGGTGGAGGAGTTGCGGCGCAATCGCGCGATCGTCCCTCCGGGGGATTATGCCGTGATCCGGGTGCGCGACAGCGGTGTCGGCATTCCGCCCGATCTGCTCGATACGATCTTTGAGCCGTTTTTCACCACCAAACGCGCGGGAGAGGGCACCGGACTTGGGCTGTCTACGGTGTATGGCATCGTCAAACAATCTGGTGGATTCGTCTTTGTCGACTCGACCGTGGGTGAGGGGACGGTGTTTCAACTCTATTTTCCCGTGCACCACGGCCAAGACGAAGGGCCAAGAGTGAAGGAGCCGATGAAGAAAAAACTCCTTTTGCGTCAGGGGCAGGGGGTGGTTCTGTTGGTTGAGGATGAGGCGCCGGTGCGGGCCTTTGCCAGCCGGGCCCTTCGAATGCGCGGCTATACGGTGCTTGAGGCCGAAGATGCGGAAAAGGCGTTGGAAATTCTTGAAAACGACAAGCTGGACGTAGATGTCTTTGTCACCGATGTCGTGATGCCCGGGATGGATGGCCCAAGCTGGGTGAAACGCGCCCTTGTCGAGCGGCCGAATGTGCGGGTGATCTTTGTTTCGGGCTATGCCGAGGATTGCCTGACCGAGGAACAGGGCCGGATCCCGAATTCTGTGTTCCTCCCCAAACCGTTTTCCCTGTCAGAACTGGCAGAAACCGTTCAAGGTCAGATGACGCAATGAACGCCCGCACAACCCACGAACCAGCGCTCGGCCGCCTTCGGCTTGGCCCCGGGGGGTCTTAACCTGCCGCGGGTGCGACGTTCACGGGGGGCAACAGGAGAAAGGGCCCCATCGGAATGGCCCGTCAGCTCTGCCTTCAGACGTGCCGCAGGTGTGACGCTCACTGGGGAGCTAGCGCCAAAGCCCCCTCATCCGAGGCGTCAGGGGAGGGAGTTATACAGTTCAAAATCCGCCGCTGCGGCCGTTTTCAGCAGGGATTCGGTCTCGGCGCTCAGGGTCAAATTCGCCGCGGGGGAGACGTTCAGACGGGGTAACTGAATCTCGAAATCCAGCCGTTCCTCCAGAAAGTTCAGGAAATCCTCGATCTTTTCATAGCGAAAGATCCGGTCCGGGCGTTTGCCGTTCTGGGGGGCCAAGAACCGTGCCTGCGACCCCACGGCCGCGTAATCGGGCTGCGGGTCACTGCACCATCCGCGCACAAAGGTGTCAAAACTGACATCGCGGGTGTTCTTCTTTTGATCGGGGACGTCCTCGCGCTGGCGATACCGATACCAACTTCCAAGCCAGTCGCGCGGCTCACGCATCAGGGCCACGACGGTAAACCGATCGCCCGAGGCGGCCTCGAAATAGGGGCCAAGAAAGCGGTGATAGCGCTGCACATTGGTGTGTTTCAGAACCGGTGGCCGCTGGATCGAGATCGAGGCCAGCGAATCAAGGGCCGCTTCGATGGCGGTGGACCCCGTCTTGGGGGTGGCAAGAATGGCCAGCTTTTGTTCCCAGAATACCAGCATCGAAGGGCTTTACCTCAAATTTTTCAAATAATCCGCCGGCGCACCGACGCCGTAAACTATCTCTTAACCGAAGCATGAAAAAGCTGAATTTTAGGAAAATGCGGTTGCTTTGTTCTCGTTTTGATCGCATAACGACGGGAACACTTGGGGAACATCTGGTGAGAGGCCCGCCTGCGATTGGCCTTGGCGCAACGATTGCCGCTGAATTGCGGCTGTGGAATAAGGAGACGGACATGGCGGTTGCAAACCTCCTCGACCTGAACGGGAAGCGCGAAATGGACAAGCAGAAGGCGTTGGAAAGCGCACTGGCACAAATCGAACGGCAGTTCGGCAAGGGCTCGATCATGAAACTGGGGGCCGATAGCCCCGCGATGGATATCGAGGCCACCTCGACCGGGTCTTTGGGTCTGGATATCGCGCTTGGGATCGGCGGCCTGCCCAAAGGGCGAATCGTTGAGATCTATGGCCCGGAATCTTCGGGCAAGACCACGCTGACCCTGCATGTGGTGGCCGAAGAGCAGAAAAAGGGCGGCGTTTGCGCTTTTGTCGACGCCGAACACGCGCTCGATCCGCAATATGCCAAGAAGCTGGGCGTCAACCTTGACGAGCTTCTGATTTCCCAACCCGACACCGGCGAGCAGGCGCTCGAGATCGTCGATACGCTGGTGCGCTCGGGTGCGGTGAGCCTTGTGGTGGTCGACTCAGTCGCCGCACTCACGCCGAAATCCGAGCTTGAAGGCGACATGGGTGATTCCAGCGTGGGCGTTCACGCCCGCCTGATGAGTCAGGCGATGCGCAAGCTCACCGGTTCGATCAGCCGCTCGGGCTGTATGGTGATCTTCATCAACCAGATCCGCATGAAGATCGGCGTCATGTTCGGCAGCCCCGAGACAACGACGGGCGGCAACGCGCTCAAATTCTATGCCTCGGTCCGCCTCGATATCCGCCGCATCGGTGCGATCAAGGATCGGGAAGAGGTCGTGGGCAACACGACCCGCGTGAAGGTGGTCAAGAACAAGGTGGCGCCGCCCTTCAAGCAGGTCGAGTTCGACATCATGTATGGCGAGGGCATTTCCAAGACCGGCGAGCTTCTCGATCTGGGCGTCAAGGCCGGGGTGGTCGAGAAATCCGGCGCGTGGTTCTCCTACGGCGACGAGCGCATCGGTCAGGGCCGCGAGAACGCCAAGACCTTCCTCAAGGAACATCCCGAGATGGCCTATGAGATCGAGGACAAGATCCGCGCCAGCCACGGTCTCGATTTCGGCTCGTCAGGCGATGACGACAACAGCGACGACGTGATGGATATGTAGTTCGGTTTGGCCTTTACGCCGACCTGTGCAAGGATGAATGCGGCTCCGAACGGGGCCGCGTTTTTCGCTTGGGATCTGGTCCGTTCGGACCGTCATATGGGATCACGAGGATGCCCATGACAGACAACGAGATC
>JALQUQ010000143.1 GCA_023263735.1 Paracoccaceae bacterium
GACCGCCGATTTCGACGACATCTTGGCCAGATCCTTGGCCACCCCCGACACGCCCTGCACCACCATCACAAAGACGACCGAGGCCGCGACACTCCACCCCGGGTCAAGTTGGGCCAAAACCACCAGCGCCCCGATCTGTAACGCCAGCCCGCCGTAAAGCGTGGCCGCAAGCCCAAATCGCGCCGCCAGCCATCCGGCGGCAAGGTTGGTCACGATCCCCGCCAGTTCATAAAGCAAAAACAGCCAAGCCAGTTGCACGGGCGAAAAGCCAAGCCCGTTGAAATGGAGGAGGACCAACATGCGCAAAGCCCCGTCTGACAGCATGAAGGCCCAATAGGCGGCTGTTACGGCGGCATAGGCGCGCAAGGGGTTGGCAGCGGCGGTCACAATGCGCCTGCGACCATACGGACGATGTCGGCCAACCGGCAGGCATAGCCCCATTCATTGTCGTACCACGCATAGATTTTGACCTGCGTGCCATTGGTCACCATGGTCGAAGGACCGTCGATGATCGATGACCGCGGATCATTGGTAAAGTCGCTCGACACCAGCGGCCGGGTCTCAAAGCCGAGAATACCCTTTAACGGCCCATCGGCGGCGGATTTGAACAGCGCGTTCACCTCTTCGACCGTGGTCGGGCGATCAACCTCGAACACGCAATCGGTGAGCGAGGCGTTCAACAGCGGCACCCGCACGGCATGGCCATTCAATCGACCCGTCAACTCGGGATAAATCAGGGTGATGGCCGTGGCGCTGCCCGTCGTCGTGGGGATCAGGTTGGTCAGGGCCGACCGAGCGCGGCGCATATCCTTGGCCGGGCGATCAACCATGGTTTGGGTGTTGGTCACATCATGGATCGTGGTGATCGACCCATGACGGATGCCAAGGGTTTCGTGAATGACCTTGACCACCGGGGCCAAACAGTTCGTGGTGCAAGAGGCCGCCGTGATCAGGTGTTGCGAGCCATCAAACAGGGCGTGGTTCACCCCATAGACAAGGTTCAGCGCACCGCCATCCTTGACCGGCGCGCTGACGACCACCTTTTTGACGCCCGCGGCGTAATAGGGCGCGATCTTGGCCGCGGTCTTGAACACACCGGTGCAATCAATCACCAGATCCACGCCCAATTCGGCCAAGGGCAGCGCCTCGATGGTCTTTTCATGGGTCAGGCGGATCGATTGACCGTTCAGCACCAGCGCGTCTTGACCGGCCTGAACCGGCGTTCTCCAACGGCCATGAACCGAGTCGAACTCCATCAACAGGGCGTGTTGGTCCGCATCGCCGATCGGATCGTTCAAAAGAACGATCTCCCCCCCGGCGCCCGTGTCGATCAGATCGCGCAGGGCCAGTTTTCCAATGCGGCCAAGGCCATTCAGGGCGATACGGGGCATGTGTCAGGGTCCTTTGCGTCAAAACGGGTGCCGATGGCATCGACATGAGATTGAAGGGAAATCCGGGTCAGACTGTCGAACGGCAGCGCAACAAAGGCCGCAATCCGCTGGCGCAGGGCCGCATAGGTCTGGGCAAAGACAAGCGCCTTTTCCGCGGCGGTTCCTGTGGCCTTGACCGGGTCAGGCAGGCCCCAGTGGCCCGAAATCGGCTGACCGGGCCAGGGCGGGCAATCTTCGGCGGCGGCGGTATCACAGACCGTAAAGACAAAATCCAGGGCCGGGCTGCCCAGTTGGCGAAATTCGTCGATGTGTTTGGCGCGCAACTTTGAAACGTCATGACCATTGCGCCCCAAGATCTCCAGGGCAAAGGGGTTCAACTGGCTGCCCGGTCGGGTGCCGGCGGAAAAGGCGCGAAACCGGCTTTGGCCCAGATCGCGCAACAACACCTCGGCAAAGATCGAACGCGCCGAATTTCCCGAACAGATGAACAGCACGTTCAGGGGAATGTGGTCCTCGGGCTTGTGCGGTATCGGATCGGCCAAAGGCGCCATCAGATCGGGCCGCGCCCGTCCCACATCCAAAGCAAGATAGCCGATCAACCCTTCGGTCGCTTGCAGATCGACCGCATAAAACAGCGACCGCCCCTGCCGCGTGGCCGTGACCAACCCCGCCGATGCAAGGTCAGACAGATGGTGCGACAGCGTGTTCTGCCGCAGGTTCAGGGCGGTGGCGATTTCGGTTGGCCTGACCCCCCGGGGCGCAAAGCGCATCAACAGGCGAAAGACCGCCAGTCGATCTGGGTGTCCAAGCGTTGCAAAGGCATGTACGGCGCGATTCTGTTCCATACTTCCTGAATAGAGGAAACATCAGGCGCGCACCAATGAAGGTTTTATGACACGCCCCCACCTGCCTTTGCGACCGTCAAGGTCAGGGATCGATGCGCGGCAGCGGATGGGGTTTTCCGTCGTCGATGGCACCGGGGTGGCGGACCAGTTCATAATGAACTTCGGGACGCCCCTCGCCCACATGCAGGCGTCGCACTGCCTCGATCACACGGCCGCTGGCCACGGTGCGGCGCATGTGCAGGCGCTGAGCATCGGCCCATGTGGCAACCTTGAACCGTTCATACCACAATTCGGTGTCTAGAATGTCACGCGACAAGGTCCAGCGTGACGCCCCATCCCGGATTCGGCTGCGCCGTTTTTCCGACATCAGCAACAAGAACTCGGGCACATCCCCCTCGCGAATGCGATAGGTGATCGTCGACAGGATCGGGCCACTTTTTGACACGATATCCACGCGCGGGGTCGGCGCGACCCATTCGGCCACCGGGTCCAGACCGGCGGTGTCCAGCTCGCCAATGCGCAAGAACAGGCCAACACCCGCCCCAACCGCCATCAAGGCCGCCGCAACATACAGCGAAACCGACGTGCCCCACCCCGCCGCGATGATGCCCCAGACCAAAGAGCCCAAGGCGTTGCCGCCAAACACAAAGGTCTGATAAATGCCAATGCTGCGGCTGATCACCCACCGGGGCGAAGAAATCTGGTTGGTCGAGCCAAAGGTGACCTGCGACAAGATCCAGCACACCCCCGCCACACCCGACGCGATCAAGGACAGCGGCAACCACGTGCTGAACCCAAGCACGCACATCGCCAGCGCATAAATCACAAAGGCCCCGGCCAGATAGGTTTCCAGCGAAAAGATCTGGCGCAGACGTTCCGCCAACAGCGCGGCCGACACGGCCCCAATCCCAAAAGCCCCCAGCAATATCCCGTAAACCTGCGGCCCGCCCTGCAACACATCCCGCGCCACAAGCGGCAGCAGCGCCATCACCGCAATGGCCGCGACGTTGAACCAAAAGGAGCGGAACGTCACTTTCAGCAAGACGGGCGACAAGAGGATATAGCGCACCCCGGCCAGAATGGCGCTGCCAAAGGGTTCGGGCGGCAAGGTTTCGGCCGGGCGAACGATCTTCCACCGGCTGGCCACGAAAAGCACGCTGACATTGCTGAGCGCGCTGACCAGAAAGGCCACAAACGCCCCAAAGCTGGCCACCAACGCGCCCCCGATGGCGGGGCCAAGGCTGCGCGCGATATTCAGGTTGCCGGTGTTGATGGCAAAGGCCGCAGGGGCCTTTTCGCGGCTGAAAAATTCAAACACCATCGACTGCCAGCCCGGATAGTAAAGCGCCCGTCCAGCCCCGACCAACAGCGTACAGGTCAGCAAAAGCGTGGGCGTCAAGGCATCCTGAAAGGCCGCCACCGCCAGCACGACCGACACGATCATCAGAAAGGTCTGGGCGACCAGCACCAGCTTGCGTTGACCGATCCGGTCAGACAGGGTTCCCCCCGGCAAAGACAAGAGCATCACCGGCAAAGCGACGCTGGTTTGCACCAAAGCCACCTCTTTCGGCGATCCGCCCAGCGACAGCATCAACCACGACGCCCCCACAAGCTGGATCTGCCAGCCGAAATTGGCCGACAATCCGGCCAGCCAATAGGTCAGGAAACCACGGTTCTTTAGCGGTTCAAGCGGAGAGGTCGCCACGTTGATATCCAACTCGGTCAGATCAGGGGTGCAAAATGCCGTCTGGCGATCCTGCCAGAGTCGCCCCTGTAGCTATCCTGTTCAGCCTATGGGCAAAACCGAAAATGACCAGACCTATTCGCGGTCTTTGCGGGCCGGAAAGGCCGTTCCGGCCTCGGCCGCCACATGATCGCCAATGTCGAACAGATTGGCCTCGGGCCCGAACCGGTTGGAGGCCGCCTGCAACATGCCCCGCGCCATCTGGCCAAATTGCAGCGGCACGCCGGTGTCGCTGGCCAATGAGGTCGCCAAGTTCAGGTCCTTGAGCATGAGGTTGAGAAAGAAGAAACTGTCGGGCACGCCTTTGGCCAAGGCGGGCAGCATGTTTTCCGACGCCTTGCTGCGCGCACCGCCCGAATTCAGCACATCTGACATGACGTTCAGGTCCAGACCGTTGCGCAGACCCATGGTCACGCCTTCCAGCATGGCAAAGCGGTTGCAGGTGCTGATCATGTTGTTGATCAGTTTCATCACCTGCCCCGCCCCGATGGCCCCACATTGGAATGTGTTCGGGCTGATGCGGTCAAAAATGGGCTGCACGGCCGCGATATGTGCCGGATCGCCGCCGATCATGATGGCGATCGTGCCCGCCTCGGCCCCCTTGGCCCCGCCCGACACCGGCGCGTCGATCATGTGAATGCCGCGTTTGGCCAGATCGGCGGCCATTGCCCGGGTTTCATTCGGGTCGCCACTGGTTTGGTCAATGACATAAGACCCGGCCTTCAGCGCAGCGGCCAGCCCGTGATCGAACAGGGCCGCCCGCACATTTGCCGAACGTGGCAGACACAGGAACACCACATCGCAGTCATGGCCCAAGGTCGCCAGATCGGGCGCGGCCTGTGCGCCACCCGCGACCAGCCGCGCCACGGCATCCGTGTTCAGATCAAAGACGGTGACAGGCCCCGACACCAGCAACCGCTGCGCCAGAGCGCCCCCCATGACGCCAAGACCGACATACCCAATGCGCATGATGCTTTCCCTTGTTTTGCCGCCAGAACACGCGCGCCTTCCCGATTTGTCGAGTCTGACGCGCGTGCCAAAGGTTCAGGCTTTGTCAGATGCAGGCATCCCGTCCGAGAAACCGGCCCGACGCGCCGCTTCGCCGTAGGCGGGCTTACGCTTTTCGACCAGCGCGGCCAGACCCTCTTCGAATTCCGGGCCCGACTGTGCCAGTACCTGCGCGTAGTCTTCGTAATCCATCATTTCGGCAAGGCTCGATTCAAAGCTCTTGAGCATGATGGTCTTGGCCAGCCCCATGACCTCGGCCGGGCCTTCGGCGTATTTATGGGCCAGCGCGATCCCTTCGGCATCGACATCCTCATCCGCGACCACCTTTGACACGATGCCATTGGCCAAGGCCTGCTGCGCATCCCACGTGGTGTTGGAATAGAAAAAGTCGCGCGCCTTGGCCAAGCCGATCAGCCGTGGCAGGGTGAACAAGGTCAGGCAATCCGGCACGACGCCCAGACGGAAAAAGCCCGCCATGAATTGCGCGCTGTTGCCGGCCACGATGCTGTCGGCCATCAACGCCAGACCCATGCCGCCGCCAATGGCAACGCCCCGCACGCCGCAGACAACCGGGCGGTCCAGCATCATCAACTGCGGCATGAAGGTGGCCGCATGACGGAACCGGCGGTGCCGCTCCATCGAGGATTTCGATTCCGTCAACATGCGCAGATCGCCGCCCGCGCAAAAGGTCGGGCCTTTGCCGGTCAGATAGATCGCGCGGATCGAATAATCGTCCTGAATTTCGCGGGTGACCTCACGCAGCGAAAAACGAATGTCACGGGTCAGCGAATTGCGCGCCGCCTCATTGGCCAGCCGAACGATCAGAACGTTGCCCTGACGCTCGGTTTCAACTTGAGGGTAATTCTTGATCATGGGTTCGCTCATTTTCCGGGAACGGTAACGATGGGGCTGGCGCGACCACGGTTGCGGCCGCCGTCAACGACGATGTCGGCACCCGCAACATAGGCGCCCGCATCCGAACACAGGAACACCGCCGCATTCGCGATATCGGTGGTCTTGCCGAATTCGCCCAAGGGGATGGACGACAGTTCATTGGCTTTGCGCCCGGCGTCTTCGTAGATCCGCTTGACCCCTTCGGTATCGCCAATGGCGCCCGGTGCGATGGTGTTGCAACGGATGCCATCCTTGCCCCATTCGCCGGTCAATGTCCGGATCAAGGACATGATGCCCGCCTTTGCCGCACCGGCATGGGCGCAGCCCGGCCACCCTTCCAAGGCGCGGGTGGTCGAAATCGCGATGAAGCGGCCCCCGAACTTCGACTCCTTCAACGCCGGATAGGCGGCGCGGGCGCAATAGAACGTGCCGTTCAGGTCGATGTCGATCACGGTTTTCCACGCGTTCGGCGACATTTCGGCGGCGGGCACCACAAAGTTGCCAGCCGCATTGGCGATCATGATATCCAGCCCGCCAAAGGTCTCGACCGCGGTTTTGACGACCCGCTCAACGCTTTCGTAATCGCGCACATCGGCCTGAACTGCGATGGCTTCGCCGCCCATGGCCTGAAGCTCGGCAACCGCACCGGCAAGCCGGTCTGCGTTGCGGCTGGCCAACACCAGTTTGGCCCCGGCGGCGACGAAAGCCTTGGCAATTCCAAAGCCGATGCCGCTGCCGCCGCCGGTGATGATCGCGACACGTCCCGCAAGGGCGTCAGTGCTGAATGTCATTGTTTGAGTTCCTTATGGCTT
>JALQUQ010000144.1 GCA_023263735.1 Paracoccaceae bacterium
CTGGGCTATGTGCCGAACAAGATTGCGGGTGCCTTGGCCAGCCAGCGGGTCAATCTGGTTGGGGTGATCATTCCGTCGCTGTCGAACATGGTTTTCCCCGAGGTGTTGACCGGAATTTCCGATGTGCTGGAAGATACGGGTCTGCAACCCGTCGTGGGGGTCACGAACTACCTGCCCGAGCGGGAAGAGGCCGTTTTGTACGAAATGCTAAGCTGGCGGCCTTCGGGGCTGATTCTGGCGGGGCTAGAGCATACGGAGGCCAGTCAGGCCATGCTTGCACAGGCGGGCATTCCGATTGTCGAGATCATGGACATCGACGGCACGCCCGTTGATTCCGCCGTGGGAATCTCTCATCGCCGGGCCGGGCGCCAGATGGCCGAGACCATTCTGGCCGCCGGTTATCGCAAGATCGCCTTTCTGGGCACACAGATGCCCAACGACCACCGCGCGCGTAAACGGCTGGAGGGGTTCGAGGAAGCCTTGGGCCGGGCCGGTCTGCAACTGGTGGACCGCGAGTTCTATTCGGGCGGATCGGCGCTGTTGAAGGGCCGCGAAATGACCGAGGCGGTTTTGACGCGGAACCCGGATATCGATTTCCTCTATTACTCGAATGACATGATCGGGGCGGGGGGCTTGCTTTACTGTCTGGATCGCGGACTCGACGTTCCGGGCCGCATTGGATTGGCCGGGTTCAACGGGGTGGAACTGCTGGACGGTTTGCCACGGCGGTTGGCCACCATGGATGCCTGCCGGTTGGAAATCGGGCGGGCCTCGGCCGAGATCATCGCGGGCAAACGACATGCCCAAGCGGATGGGGCGACGGTCGTGGGGGGCGAGATCATCGAACTGACCCCCACGCTGCAACAGGGCGATACCATTCGCCAGCCGTAGGGCAGACCTTAGCGCACCAGCGCCTTGATCCCTGCGACATGGGTGCTGGTGGCGGCCAAGGAATCGGCGACCAACGACAGGGCCGTTGCGTGCAGGTCAGCGGCTGGCACGATGCGGTCGATCAGCCCCCAGGCCAAAGCCTCTTCGGTTTCGATCTTTTGGCCCGCCATCAGAATCATCTTTGTCCGCGACGGGCCGATCAGTTGCGCCATGCGGAGCGGGTCTGACGGTTGGGGCAGGAACCCAAGCTTCATGACCGGATAAAAGAATTTCGCCCCCGGAACGGCAAGGCGGATGTCACAGGCCAGCGCCATCCCCATCGCGCCCCCGGCCAGTGTTCCATTCAGCGCCGCAATGGTCAGGCAGGGCAGGGCCGCGATTCGGCCGGAAAGTTGTTCCCAGATGCCATCGGTGGCCAGACCGGCGCGGGCTTCGTCCAGATCGGCGCCTGCGGAAAAGACTTTGCCCTGACCAGTTAGAACCACGGCCCGCAGATCACGCGCCTGCGCCAAGGCATCGTCCAACTGGCCCAGCATGGCCCGGGTCAGGGAGTTGGCCTTTTCCGGGCGGTTCAGGGTCAGCGTCAGCAGACCGTTTTCAAAGGTGGTATCGATCATTCACTTCAATCCTACAGCGTCACGGATGTCTTGATCGCGCAGGCTGATCTCTTGGCCAAGCCACGCATTTGCCGCAGGGGTGCACATCCACAGCAAACACCGGGCTGGCCAATCGGCGGGGATGTGCACCGCGGGGTCAAGCTGGCTGACCGGGTTGATCCCGCTTGCCTTGATTTTCACCTGCATTTCGGTGGCAACCGTGCCGGGCGAAAGGCCCATGATTCGCAATCCGTTTTCGCCTTCTTCCAGATGTGCGGCCCGGGTCAGCATCGCGGCGCCCGCCTTGCCCGCACAATAGGCGCTCCAGCCTTCCAGCGGATTGTGGGCCGCGCCGGAACTGACGGTCAGGATGGTGCCCGCGCCTTGCCGTTTCATCACGGGAATGGCGGCCCGCATCCCGTGCAGAACCCCGGTCAGGTTGATGTCGATTGCGGTGGCCCAAGCGGCTGGATCGCAGTCTTCGATCCGCGCGATGGGGTCGATCACGCCAGCATTGTTGATCAGCGTATCCAGCCGACCCCACCGCGCGACCACGGTTTGCAGGGCCGCCTGAACCGATGTCCAATCGGCGACGTCGCAGCGCAGGGCCATCGACTCGGTCGGCAAATCTTCGGACAGCTTGGCGATGTCTTTTTCAGACCGCGCCAAAAGGGCGACTTTCCATCCGGCATTGGCAAAAACCTGTGCGGCTGCCGCGCCGATGCCCCGGCTGGCGCCCGTGATTGCCACGACTTTTCCGGTCATTTCAAACCCCCTGATGATCTTTGCCGATGGGCCTGTTTCCTATGTATCAGGTCAGGAACACAACCCTTGACCGCGATTTGACCAAGGACCAACATAGGGCGCAACATGCTTTTCTTTTTTGGAGATTATTATGCGGACCTGGAAACTGTTGGGCGGAACGGCCCTGTGTACAGCCTTGGTGGGCTTTGCGGCCAACGCAGACGTGACGCCCGAGCAGGTCTGGCAAGATTGGCAAGATATGTCAGGGGCTTATGGTCAAACCTATAAGGCCGAGGCGGTGGGCCGCGAAGGCGACACGCTGGTCGTCAAGAACCTGAATATCCATATGGATGAGGCGGGCACCACGGTTGATGGCACCTTGGCGGAAATCCGTTTCCGTGAGGTGGGCGACGGCACGGTTGAGGTGACGATGTCGGAGTCCTATCCGATCACCTTTGTGACCAAGGGCACCGACGGCGCACCGGACAAGACGGCGGAGATCAACATCAGCATGCCGGGCCTTTCGATGATCGCGTCGGGCAGCGAAGGCGATACCAATTATGACTACACGGCCGATGCGATGAACCTCGACATCCGCGGCAAAGAGGGCACCGTTCAGGTGTTCGACGCGACGGTTGCCATGTCGGATGTCAGCGGCAATTATTCGATGGTGGTGGGCGACGAAGAAGCCAAGGATATCGAGACCAACCTGTTGGTCGGCATGATGACCATGGCCATGAATGTCAGCGACGCTGGCACCTCGGCCAAGGCCAATGCGTCGGTCGCCGATCTTGATCTTCAAATGGCGGGCAACATTCTGAACCCCGAAGCCATGTTGAACATGGCCAAGGCCATGCAGGATGGCTTTGCCGCCGACATGACGGTGTCTTATGGCCCGGCAGATTTTACCATCGATGCCGTCGATAATGGCAAACCCACGAAAGTGGCGACCAAAGCCGATGAGGGCGGTTTCGCCTTTGACATGAGCCTCGAAGGCATGGGCTATTCCGCCTATGGCAAGGGGGCCGAGGTTACGGTTTCCGGCGGCGACATTCCGTTCCCCGAACTCAAGCTGGCCTATTCCGATGTTGAAATGGGCTTCCATATGCCCGTGGTCAAATCGGATGACCCGGCGCCGTTCAGCTTTATCACCCGCATGGTCGATCTGACCATTTCGGATGAAATCTGGGGAATGCTTGACCCGACCGGCCAATTGCCGCGCGATCCGGCCACGCTGATCCTTGATGCCTCGGGCACCGTGAAACTGACCCAAGACATTCTGGATGAAACCGCGATGTCGAGCGGCGCCGCACCGGGCGAGTTGCACTCGTTGGATCTGAGCGAGCTGAAGGTCAAACTGGCCGGGGCCGAACTGACCGGTTCGGGTGCGCTGACCTTTGACAACTCGGATGTGACGACCTTCCAAGGTGTGCCCGCGCCGACTGGCAAGGTCGAATTGGGCCTGTCGGGCGGGAATGGCCTGTTGGACAAGCTGATCGCGATGGGCCTGATCCCCGAAGATCAGGCGATGGGTTTCCGCATGATGACGGCCATGTTCGCAAAGCCGGGTGATGGCCCCGATACCCTGACCTCGACGCTTGAATTCAAGGACAAACACTTCTTTGCCAATGGTCAGCAGCTGCAATAATCGTCAGCCCCACGGACCCAAGACCCCCGAGCAGATCGGGGGTCTTTTTCGTTACATTGTTGTCTTGCGCGAGCGTTGCGGGCGGACTACCTGAAAAGGCGAAAACGAAAGGATTTGCCGATGCCGGAACTTTCTGAACTGACCGCAGATTTGCTGAGCGCCGCCAAGAAGGCGGGGGCGGATCAGGCCGACGCCATCGCGGTCGAGGGCATTTCCCTTTCGATCGACATCCGGGGCGGCAAGCTGGAAACGGCCGAGCGGTCTGAGGGTACGGAAATCGGCCTGCGCGTGCTGATTGGGGGGCGCCAGGCCTGTGTTTCGGCCTCGGATCTGTCGCCGCGCACCATTCAAAGCTTGGCCGAACGGGCGGTCGCTATGGCGCAAGAGGCGCCCGAAGATCCCTATGCCGGTCTGGCCGACCCCGATCAGATCACCAAGGTCTGGGATTTGGCGGCCTTGGAATTGCAAGATCCGGGCGCCGAGCCGGGCGCTGCCCAGTTGGAAGAGGCCGCGCGCCGGGTTGAGGCGGCGGCCATGGCCACCAAAGGGATCACGCAGGTCGAAGCCTCGGGCAGCTATGGACGCCGGTCGATGCATCTTGCGGCCACCAACGGCTTTGCCGGGGGATATGGCCGCACCTCGCATTCGCTCTCGGCTGTGGCCTTTACGGGTGACGGCATCGCGAAAGAGCGGGATTGGGCGGCAGAGGGCCGTATCTATCTGTCAGACATGCCCGAGGCCGAAGGAATTGGCCGATTGGCGGCCGAGCGGGCCTTGGCGCGTGCAGGTGCCGTGAAACCCAAGACCGGCAGTTATCCGGTGGTGTTTGACGAACGTGTGGCCTCCAGCCTGATTGGCCATCTGCTTTCGGCTGCGAATGGGGCGGCTGTGGCGCGTGGTTCGACATGGTTGCGCGATGCCTTGGGCCAACAGGTTCTGCCCAAGGGGCTAAGCGTGATCGAAGATCCCTTGCGCCCGCGCATCTCCTCGAGCCGCCCGTTTGATGGTGAGGGGCTGGCCACCGCGCGTCGTGTGATTGTGGATGATGGCGTTCTGACCGGTTGGACGTTGGATCTGGCCACGGGGCGCAAACTTGGGATGCCATCCACCGCAAATGCCGTGCGCGGCGTCACCGCGCCCCCCTTGCCGGCCACGACAAACATTGACCTGACCCCCGGCACGGCAAGCCTGTCGGATCTTTTGTCACAGATGGGCACCGGGCTTTATGTGACGGCGATGCTGGGGTCGACGATCAACCCCACGACCGGCGATTATTCGCGGGGGGCTTCTGGGTTCTGGGTGCAAAACGGCCAGATCGCCTATGCGGTGAACGAATGCACCATTGCCGGAAATCTGCGGGATATGCTGATGCGGATCATTCCCGCAAACGACGCCCGCGCGCATCTTTCCACGCGGGTTCCGTCGATTTTGGTCGAAGGGCTGACCCTTGCCGGGGCCTGATCTCCCGCTTCTTGAAAGTGCGGCGCGGCAAGCGGGCGCCATTGCCTTGCGCTATTTTCGCCGGGACCCGCAGGTTTGGGACAAGGGGGGCGATCAGGGCCCGGTGACCGAGGCTGATCTGGCCGTCAATGACTATCTCAAGGGCGCTTTGCGCGCGGCGCGGCCCGATTATGGCTGGCTGTCCGAAGAATCCCCCGATGATCCGCAACGGTTGAACTGCGCGCGCGTTTTCATCGTTGATCCGATCGATGGCACGCGGGCCTTTATTTCGGGCGAGGATAATTTCGCGATTTCCATCGCCGTGGCCGAGCGGGGGCAGATCATCGCGGGTGCCGTCTATCTGCCGGCCAAAAACCGTCTCTATACGGCTGAATTGGGCGGTGTTGCGCTACGGGATGGCAAGGCGATTTCGGCCAGTTCCCGCGCCGAATTGACGGGCTCGCATGTCTTGGCCACGCGGATCAACATGATGCCCGAGTTTTGGCCCAAAGGCGTGCCCGATCTTCAGCGCAGTTTTCGCACCTCGCTGGCCTGGAACCGGGCACGCTGCAGATCCTGGAGCCGGGCGAGGACATCAAGTTCTCAGCCCCTGCTGATGTGGGATCGTCGTACGCCGAATTCATGCGCCAGCAGTTCCGTGCGGTGGCCGCCGCTATGGGCATCACCTACGAGATGCTCACCGGAGACCTGACGGGGGTGAACTATTCCAGCATCCGGGCCGGGCTGCTCGAGTTCCGCCGCCGCTGCGAGATGGTCCAGCACAGCGTGCTTGTGCACCAAATGTGTCGTCCGGTCTGGAAGGCCTGGATGAAACAGGCCGTGCTGGCCGGCGCGCTGGAGGCACCGGGCTTTGCCCGTGGTGGACAAGCCCGCCGACGCGACTACCTGCAGGTCAAGTGGATCCCGCAGGGCTGGCAGTGGGTGGACCCCGAGAAGGAGTTCAAGGCGATGTTGCTGGCGATCCGGGCCGGCTTGATGAGTCGATCCGAAGCCATCTCGGCCTTTGGCTACGACGCCGAAGACGTCGACCGCGAGATCGCCGCCGACAACCGCCGTGCTGACGACCTGGGCCTGATCTTCGACTCCGATCCTCGCAAGACCTCCAAGGACGGCGGCAGCGCGGAGCCGAACCGAAACGCCGAGCCTGCGCCGCCTGCCAACAGCCCATCTCCAGCCTGAAGGATTCCCATGACCCTGTTGCCTCATCTGGCGACACGCCTGTTTGGTGTGCCGCTGGCGATCCATCGCCCCAAACTCGACGTCATCCTCTCGGTGCTCGGTCACCGGGTCGGACTGACCGAACTGGCCGGCCCCTCGGGATTCACGCCGCCCGCACGGGCAGCACC
>JALQUQ010000145.1 GCA_023263735.1 Paracoccaceae bacterium
GTTCATCCCTATGATGCTCTGAGCCGTGAAGAGTTGGCGCGCGTCGCCACTTCTTTTCGCCAGACCGTCCATGCCAGCAACGAACGCATCTATACGATCGGCCAGCCGCTGGAAGGGCTGCACCTGATCAAGGACGGGGCGATCGAAGTCACCGATGATGCGGGCCATGTGATTTCCCTTTTGGGGCGCGGCAACAGCTTTGGCGAACGGGGGTTGGCGCGGGATGGCCTTGCCGTCACCACGGCCCGCGCGACCAAGGATGGCACGACCATCCTGACCTTGCCGGTTCAGGAATTCCGCCGATTGATGCGCGAGGTTCCGGCCTTTGACCGCTATTTTCAGCGGGGGCGCCCGGCGACCTATGCGGCCGAACGCAACGACCTTTCCGCGCAAAAGGTTGGCGAGTTGATGACCAAAAATCCCGTCACGGTCGAGGTGACGGATACGGTCCGTCATGCCGCCCAAAGGATGCGCGATGCCCGGGTTTCCTGTGTTGGCGTGATCGAAGACGGGGTCTTTGTTGGCATCGTCACCACGCGCGACATGTCGAACAAGGTTCTTGCCGCGGGGCTGACGGCCGACACGCTGGTTGGCGATGTGATGACCCCCCAGCCCGAAACCCTGTCGCCCACGGCACTGGGCACCGATGTGCTGACGCTGATGCTGGAGCGCAGGATCGGCCATGTGCCGGTGGTCGAGGGCAGCCGACTGGTGGGCATGATCACCCAGACGGATTTGACCCGGTTTCAGGCGGTCAGTTCGTCGCAATTGGTGCGCGAGGTGGCCGTGGCCAAATCCGCCACCGAAATGGCGGCGGCAACGGCGCGGATTCCCGAACTGTTGACGCAATTGGTGGGGGGCAGTCTGGCCCATGAGGTGATCACCCGTCTGATCACCGATATCGCCGATGCCGTCACCCGGCGCTTGTTGAAATTGGCCGAAGAGGAACTGGGCGCGGCCCCGGTGCCCTATCTTTGGCTGGCCTGCGGGTCACAGGGGCGGCAGGAACAGACGGGCGTCAGCGATCAGGACAATTGCCTGATGATCGACGACCGCGCCACCGACGCCGATATGGCCTATTTCGCGCGTCTGGCTACCTTTGTCTGCGATGGGTTGAACGTGGCGGGTTACGTCTATTGCCCCGGCGACATGATGGCCACCAATGCCCGTTGGTGCCAACGGGTGCGGACGTGGAAGGACTATTTCCGGGGCTGGATCGCCGCCCCAGATCCAACGGCACAGATGCTGGCCAGTGTGATGTTCGACCTGCGTCCCATCGGCGGAGAGGCACAGCTTTTCCGCGAAGTGCAGGCCGAAACGCTGGAGGCGGCGGCCAAGAATTCGATCTTTGTCGCGCATATGATCTCGAACAGCCTGAGCCACCACCCGCCCTTGGGGCTGTTGCGCAGCTTTGCCACCATCCGGTCGGGCGAGCACAAACACCACATCGATATGAAGCATAACGGCGTGGTGCCCGTCGTCGATCTGGGCCGGGTCTATGCCTTGATCGCCAAGATCCCCGCCGCCAATACCCGGGCCCGGCTGCAAGCGGCCGAGGCTGCGGGCGTCATCAGCCCTTCGGGCGCGCGCGACCTGATCGAGGCCTATGACGCGATTGCGGAACTTCGTCTGGAAAATCAGGCGCGTCTGATCCGGTCGGGCCGCAAGCCTGACAATTTTCTGGCCCCCTATGATCTGTCAGACTTTGAACGCAGCCATTTGCGTGACGCTTTTGTGGTCGTTCGGACCATGCAATCTGCCGTGGGACAATCCCGCGGCGCAAGAACATAACGGAAGTCCCCATGCTGTTTGATTTCATCGCTGCTGCTGCTTCGGCCTTTGCTCTGGCCGGGATCGCGATGTTCCTGCGCGTCATCACGCGCAATCTGCTGCCGAAATGGATCATCCCTGCGGCTGCGGGCATTGGCATGTTGGGCTATGCGATCTGGAATGAATATACGTGGTATCCGCGCATGATCATGGGATTGCCGGCCGAGGTGACGGTGGTGTCCGCCCCCAAGGAATCGCAATTCTATCGGCCGTGGAGCCTGTTCAAACCGCTGGTCCTGCGGTTCGTCGCCTATGATGGCGTCAATGTTTTGCGGTCGACCGAGGTGGACGGCATCCTGCAGGGGGACGCGGTTTTCGTGACGCGCTGGCACCCGGTTCAACGGGTTCGCGTGGCCTTTGACTGCAAGGCGGGCAAACAGGCGCTGCTGGTGGATGGGGCGACGCTTGCCCCCAATGGCACCCTGACAGGGGCGGAATGGTTTGCGCCGCCTGCCGAGGATGAGCTGCAAGCCGCGGCTTGCAAGGAGGGTTGAGATGTCGGAACCCCCGGTCGAACTGGGAGCTTCCGCCACCACCGGGGGACGGCGTCACCGGGTGCTGGTGGTCGAAGACGAGGATAACATTGCCCTTGCGCTGGATTACCTGATCACGCGCGAAGGATACGTGCCCGACCGCGTGGCCAGTGGGGCCGATGCCCTGCCGCGCATTCGGGCGACCCATCCCGATCTGGTGTTGCTGGATGTGATGCTTCCCGAGGTGTCGGGCTATGAAATCTGTCAGGGCGTCCGGCTGGATCCGTCCTTGCACGACGTCAAGATCGTCATGATGACGGCGCGCGGTTCGGCCATCGAACGGCGCAAGGGGCTGGCCCTTGGGGCCGATGGCTTCATCTCCAAGCCCTTTGAATTGCGCGAATTGCGCGACGAGGTGCGGCGGCTGCTTTCGCCCGACGCGTGATCGCCCAAACAGGGGGTAAAGGGTTCCATGTTTCAACGTCTTTCCCTTCGTATCCGTCAGCTGTTGTTTTTCGTGGCCTTGGGGCTCGGCTCGGTCGGTTTGGTTTTGGTCGGGCTGTGGGCGGGTTCTACGCGCGCGGCGGCGACCGACCCGGCGGCGGCCTTTGTTCTGGCGGCGATGATCGCGGGCTTTGGCATTCTGGGGCTGACCGCGTGGATCTGGTTTTTGTTCGACGCGAATGTCGCGCGCCCGATCGATGCCTTGGCCGCCGATCTGCGGGCGCGGGCGCACAGCGATGTTGGCGGGGCGCTGGCCACCGATGCGGCGAAATATCTGGGCGATCTGGCCCCGGCGGCGGCGGCGGCGTCGGATCGCCTGTCGGAAACCAAACAGGCGCTTGCGGCGGCCATCGCACGGGAAACGGCCCGGCTTTCGGCCGAAAAGCAACGGCTGGAGGCGCTGTTGTCTGACGTTCCCGCAGGTGTTTTGCAATGCAATGGGGCGCATGCGCTGGTGTTTTACAACGCCCCGGCCATTGATCTGATCGGCGTGGATCAGCGCGCCCCGGGGCTGAACCGCAGCCTCTTTGCCTATCTGCGCGAAGGGCCGGTGCGGCTGGCCTATGAACGCCTGATCGCCACGCAGGACCCGGATGCGGTTTCAGATCTGCTCTGTGCGACCTTGGGGGGCGAGCATCTGTTGCGAGCCCGGATGCGTCTGGTGCCGGGCGAGCCGGGGAAGCCGCCGGGCTATGCCATGACCCTGTCCGACGTGACCGCGGAATTTGCGCAGCATGCCCGGCAAGAAGCCCTGCTGGACGAATTTATGGACCGCCTGCGCCGTCCGGCGGCCAATCTTTCGACCTTGGTCGGCGTGATGGCCGATGCCGGCGGTGGCGGGTCAAAACTGGAAAGCGCCGTTCAGGCCGAGGTTGCGCATCTGGCGCAATCGGCCCAATACCTTGGGCAGCGCCGCGATGAGGGCCGTCGCGAAGGGTGGAGCCTGAACATGACCCGCGCCAGTGATTTGGCCGATGGTCTGCGCGCCCGGATGGAGGCCGACGGGCTGTCTGTCGATGTTGCCGCCGAAGACCTGTTCTTGCGCTGTCACGTGTTTGAACTGATCGCACTGGTGTCGGGGCTGGCCGCTGATCTGGCCAAGGCAGAGGGGACCACGTCGTTCGGGTTGGCGATCGGCGAGGATCTGGGCGAGGGCGGGGGGGCCATGCTGCGGCTGACGTGGCGGGGCGCGCCTTTGTCGATGGGGGTTCTGGATCGGTGGTTGCAGGCTCCGCTGGAACCCGGCCTGACCGAGCAATCGCGCCATTCCGTGCTGGCCCTGCACGGCACCGAGATTTGGCCCCAAGGCGATGCCTCGGGGGGCCAGACGCTGTGCCTGCCACTGATTCAGGCGCGTCGGGCCGTCAAACGCCCGCTGCCGGTGTCGCGCGCTGTGGTTTACGATTTTGATCTGTTGGCCAAGCAGGGCGGCAGCATCAAGGATTCGCGGCTGGAGGATTTGACCTGCGTGGTCTTTGACACCGAAACCACCGGGCTTGACCCTGATCAGGGGGATGAAATCGTTCAGATCGCTGCGGTGCGCATCGTCAACGGGCGCCGGGTCGAGGGCGAGGTGTTCGACACGCTGGTCAATCCGGGGCGCAAGATTCCGGCCGCTTCGACCGATGTGCATGGAATCACCGATGCGATGGTTCAGGACGCGCCAACGGTGATCGAGGCGCTGCACCGCTTTCACCATTTTGCCGAGGGGGCGGTGCTGATCGCCCATAATGCGCCGTTCGACATGAGCTTTCTGCGGCGGCGGGAAAAAGCCTTGGGCGTGCGGTTCGATAACCCGATTCTGGATACGGTGCTGCTGTCGGCGGTGATCTGGGGCCAGACCGAGGTGCATACGCTGGATGCCCTGACCCATCGGCTGGGCATATCGATTCCCGAAGAGGCCCGCCACACAGCGATCGGCGACACCATCGCAACGGCGGAATCCTATCTGAAACTGGCCGGAATGTTGCGCGGAAAGGGGCTTTTGACCTTTGATCAGGTCTTGGCCGAGGTGCGCAAGCATGGGCGTCTGCTGAAAGACCTGAACCCGCGCGAGGTTGCGCCGCAATCGGCATGATTTTCACGGGTTTTGGGCGGTTTCGCTGTTGACTCTGCCCCTGTCACGGGTAAAAGGCAGGCCTCAAAGGAATTCGCGGGGGAGCAATGTTTCCCCGATGTAGGAGAAACGACTATGGCCAAACCGGCGACGATCAAGATCCGTCTGAACTCGACGGCAGGCACTGGGCACTTCTATGTCACCAAGAAGAACGCCAAGAACATGACCGAAAAGTTCACTGTGAACAAGTATGACCCCGTTGCCCGCAAGCACGTGGAATACAAAGAAGGCAAGATCAAGTAAGATCTGCCTGACTTTGGTTGGTTCAAGGCCGCACCCGCAGGGGCGCGGCCTTTGTGCTTTTTGGGGTTCGCGATGCAACGTGTCATGATCATTGGCCAGCCCGGTTCGGGCAAATCCACCCTTGCGGGGATGCTGGGGGAAAAGAGCGGGCTTCCCATCGTTTACATCGACCATATCCATTGGCAGCCGGGTTGGGTGGAGCGGTCAAAGGCCGAAAAGACCCGCCTTTGTCATCTGGCCGAGGCGCAAGAGCAATGGATCATCGAAGGGGGCCATTCCCAGACATGGGACAATCGGGCCCTGCGCGCGGATGTGATCCTGTGGCTGGATATCCCGGTCTGGCAGCGTCTGGGGCGCATCCTGTGGCGCACATGGCGTTGGCGTGGCCGAAACCGCCCCGATTTGCCCGAGGGGTGCAGAGAGGGCTTTCACGGGCAAACGCTGCCCTTCTGGGCCTATATCTGGCGCACCCGCAAATCTGGGCGAAAGACCATCGAACGGCTGTTGCAGCGGTTTCCCCAAAAGCCTGTGGCGCGGCTGACATCCCTGTCTGATGTGCGGCAGTTGCTGGATGACTGGCCGAAGCTGAACGCCTTTTCCCAGAAATGAAAAAGGCCGCCCAAAGGGGCGGCCTGATCCGTGCATGGCGTTACGCTTATTCGCGGTTGCCAAGGAACTGCAGCAAGAACATGAACATGTTGATGAAGTCGAGGTAGAGTTGCAGGGCACCCATGATGGCCGCCTTGCCCAACCACTCCTGATCACCAACCATCGCGTGTTGCAGATAGGTGTTCTTGATGTTCTGCGTGTCATAGGCCGTCAGACCCGCAAAGATCAGCACGCCCAGCACCGACACGGCAAAAGCCAAGGCCGAAGAGGCGAGGAAGATGTTGATGATCGACGCCAGAATCAGGCCGACCAGACCCATGATCAAGAACGTGCCAAGGCCCGACAGGTCTTTCTTGGTCGTGTAGCCGTACAGCGACAGGGCCGCGAAGGAGATCGCCGTCACAAGGAAGGTCTGCGCGATCGACACGCCGGTGTAGGCCGCGAAGATGAAGGAAATCGACAGGCCCATCGCAGCGGCATAGACGTAAAAGAACAACTGCGCGGCCGCCACTGACAGGCGGTTCAGCAGAGCGCCAAACGCAAAGACCATGATCAGCGGCGCGAACATCACCACCCATTTAAGGGGCGTGCCAAAGATCGCTGCCAGCATCGCGTCATTGGTGCCAACCGCCCAAGCGACGGCGCCCGTGATCAGCATGCCCACGGACATCAGCCCATAGACCTTGTTCATATGAGCGCGTAGACCCGCATCGATCTGTGCAGACCGGCTACCTGCGCCGGCTGTGCGGATCGTAGTATAGTCAGCCATGAATGTTGCCTCCGAAAGTGTTCAGTTGGCCTGCCCCGCGATTGGGACAGGTCTCGTGTTCGAATATCGGGGCGAAGTTGGGCCTTTTCAAGAACTCTTGCC
>JALQUQ010000146.1 GCA_023263735.1 Paracoccaceae bacterium
GGGCTTTCGTCGGTGTAGAGGTGGCGGTTGGAGCGCGCGGGCGGCGCGGCCAGCAGGTTCTTCGCCGGATCGAGCAGGCGCAGTGTCTCGCCCGCGCGGCGGATCGCGGCGGCGCTGATCCGCGCGGGTCTGGTTGACAATCTGGTTCAATTTGGTGCGGGCAAAATAATTGGGGCCGAAGGCGCGCCCGCCCTCGGCCCCTTGGGGTTGGAAGCGCTGGCCGATGCGCCACGGTTTCAAATCAGGGAAACCCGGATCATCGGACCCGATGTCATGACCCGCTGGTCACGGCTACCCCCGTCAATACCAGCGCCCCATCGCCCATAGCGAAACCGTTGTCATTTGGCCTGCGACCCCGGTGATGGACACCGGGCTCCACAACGAAAGACCATCCCAAGACGCGCCCGCCGCAGCCGTTCCCTGATGCAGTTTCAGGACGGAGGCCGCGCTTGCGATGGTTGCATTGCCACTGCCCAAGAGCGTGGCCGAAACCGCATCAACATGTGAAAACGGGCTCGGAAAGGCAAAATTGCCCAAGTCACACCGAAACAGCGCCCCCATCGCGGTCACGAACGATAGGCCGTCAAGTTGCAAAAGCCGCGTGCAGATTTGGGTGCCGTCGGCAAATCGCATGAATTCGCCGTTTGGACCGGTTCCGCGTTCCACCAGTGCCCCGGTCGGCACACCGGCCGTTTGGGAAACGGTGCCCAAGACGTTGCCCTGACGGTAAAGGCTGGCATCCAACTGAGCGTGCCCGGCCCCCACCGTCAGCAATTTGCCCGCAGTGGTATCGCTTGGCGACTCCACAACCGCCGCCCCCGTGGCGACACCGGTTCCGGCCGCGAAAACCAAGGCTTCGATAAAGGATGCGCCATCCGCGCTTATCTTGATGCTGAAATCGTCACTGCCGGCCAGCCCCAGTTCTGCGCGCCCGGAATAGGCGTCTTGAAAGATCAGGCTTGCCGTATCGGTCGAAGCGGCCTTGTTGATCTTGAGCTGATGGCCTGCGCCATGATGGGTGAACAAAGTGGCCGCGGAACTGACAGCCAGACGATTGATCGAATCGGGCGAGGTGTTGATGCCTAGTCTTCCGAACTGGGCATCCGAAGTGTTGACCGGCTCCCATGCAAAGCCATCAAAACGCAGGTCGTTCGCCTCGTCCAGAACGCGAAAGTGCCAACCCGCCCTTGGCTCCAAAAAGATCCAACCCCCGTTCAGGAATTGGGCAACGGTTCCGTCCTTGCCCTCCCACTCTGCCGTTGCAGGGGCGGCGACGATGTGGGTCTGTCCATCGATCGGGGCAGGGGGAGGCGCGGTGCGATTTCGATCTTGGACCGTTGGCTGAACCAGCGCGTCCAGCCGGGCCAAGGCTTCGTTGTGGGTGACATGCTTTTGCGCCTGCGCGGGCATGATCAACGGTAGAGAAAGCTTTGAAGTCGTATCGTCCATGTGAACCTCCGGCCCGATTTGGCAGGAACGGAAATTAAGAGGTTCTGGTTAACGCAACACAGCCCCTGCGTGCGCAGGGTCAGCCATCATTGATGAGATAGCTTTTGTAGCGGTTCAGAAAAATCTGGCCGATGACGAAAAGGATGCCTGATAGGCCGAAAATATATCCGGGGGAGACATAGCTGCCATCATAGGTGGAATAGATACCGGATCGCACCTGCCCGATGATGTGGATCAAGGGATTCCACCACAGGTAATCTTGTGCGATCTGCGGCACGCTGTCGAAGGTGAAAACGACGCAAGAAATGATCAGCATCGGGCGATTCAAGATTGCCCAGGCCCGCTCATAAACCGGAAAGATGGTCTGCAGGAAACAGTTGATCGTCCCGACCCCCAGCCCAAGCGACAAGGCCATGGTAATGCCAAGGATCAATGCTGGCAGATCAAGAATGACATCAATCCTTGCCCCAAGGATGATCCCGCCGATCACGAGCGCAAAGACCAGAACCACAGTCATGCTGTTCAGGATGAACCTTGCAAAAATGGTGTCGATCAAGGTGACGCTGGGGTAAAACAGCAAGGGCTGGGAAAACCGTAAAGACGTTGAAATCTTTGCAGAAATTTCGGTGTACATCAGAAATGGAAGTAGCCCACTGGCATAGAACAACGAAAAATTCGTCCCCAAAGGCGGCGATTGGAAGGTGAGGGAGAACACAAGCGTCAGCAGCGCGACACCGGCCACCGGCTCAAGCAAAGCCCAGAGGTAACCGAGCGATGTTCGACCATAGGTTGTCGACATTTCGCGCAAGATCAGGGCGAAAACGGTTCGGACTGTCCGAATCCGACGATGGGGCTGAGGTTGCAGGGTCATCTGTGGTGTTCACGAAATATTAAACGGTGAAATGGAAATATCAAACTTGCCTGACTGGATCGTTAATGATGGGGGCAAATTTGAAAGTGCAGACCGCAGCCGAGGTGATTACACCGCTACCAAAGCCCCAAACGGCGGCCGCGCAGCCTTCGCCGCAACCCATGGGCCAGAAAACGCCTTTTCCAGTTGTCGCAGATCACGACTTGCCCCCCCGGTTTGCCGTCGCCGGGCCCGTTCGCTCCAAAGCGCGGCATCGTTGGATTTTGGCCAGTTTTGTTGCCGTCGTCCTTATGCCGACAGCCCTGGCCTGTTGGTATCTGTTCGCCTATGCGGTGGATCAGTATGCATCCAAGCTTGGGTTTTCGATCCGGCGGGAGGATATGGCATCGGCCGCCGATCTTTTGGGCGGTTTGACAAAACTGACCGGGTCATCCTCGGCCCCCGATTACATGATCTTGTATAAATACATCCAGTCCCGCGACATCATCGAAGCTGTCGAAGGCAGGATTGATGTCGACAAGGCATTTTATCGCGCCACCGATCCTGTCTTTTCCTTGCCAAAGGATGCCACAATTGAAGAACGCGAGGATCACTGGCGTCGGATGGTCAAGATTTATCTGGATGCCAGCAGTGGCCTGATCGAGGTGCAGGCGCGTGCATTCGACCCAGAGTCTGCGCGGCAGATCACGCTAGCGATCCGCGATGAAAGCGCCAAGCTATTGAACGAGCTATCAGATATCGCCAAGGCGGATGCCACGCGCTATTCTACGGACGAGCTGGAGTTGCAGAAAAAGCGGCTGTCGATCGCCCGCCAGCAATTGACCGAATTCCGTTCTCGCAACCAGATCGTGGACCCCACAACAGATATTCAGGGCCGAATGGGGATTTTGAATTCCCTTGTGGCCGAGCAGGCGACCGCTTTGATCGAGTTGGACATGCTGGAAGGTACTTCAGCCAAGAATGACCCTCGTCGCGATCAAGCCAAACGTCGCATTGAGGTGATTGGCGCCCGGATCGATGAAGAGCGAAGGCGCGTCAGCTTGTCTGACGCTCCGGGCCGCAAGTCTTATGCCGATTTGGTCTCTGAATATGAACAACTGAGCTTGGAGCAGGAGTTCGCTCAACGGTCCTATGTTGCGGCCTTGGCGGCCCATGATTCCGCGGTTGCCAATGCGCAACGCGCCACACGCTATATCGCCACCTATTTGCCGCCAACCTTGGCCGAGAAATCGGAGTACCCCAACCGGTTGTTGCTGACCGCTTTGACCTTTGGGGCTTTGGTTCTGTTCTGGTCGATTGTCGTGTTGACTTATTACTCCATCCGGGATCGCCGATGATTTCGCTTGAAAATGTCAGCAAGACCTTTGTGTTGCGCGGGCAGCGCAAGTTGGTGGCGGACAACATTTCATTGACCTTTCCTCCCCGTCGGTCAATCGCCCTTCTGGGGCGTAATGGGGCAGGGAAGTCGACCTTGTTGAAAATCATTGCAGGCACAATGCGCCCGGATGCCGGACAAATTAGGCTTGACGGGTCAATTTCGTGGCCCGTTGGTTTTTCTGGCAGCTTTCACCCCGAGTTGACGGGCCTTCAAAACACGCGCTTCATCGCCCGGGTTTATGGCGTGGACAGCGATGATCTGGTTGGAGTTGTCGCAGATTTCGCCGAACTGGGCGGGCATTTTAACCTGCCTGTGCGCACTTACTCCTCAGGAATGCGGTCACGATTGGCTTTTGGGATTTCGATGGGGATCAATTTTGACACCTATCTGGTTGATGAAGTCACGTCAGTCGGTGACAATGCCTTCAAACAGAAAAGCGAGGCGATCTTTCAAGAACGGCTCAAGACATCGGGGGCGATTATCGTCTCGCACGCCTTGGGTTTGCTTTTGAGGACTTGCCAACACGGCGCCGTTTTGGAGAACGGCAAGATCACTTATTACACGGATATCCATGAAGCGGTCAGGCACCACCAAGAGTTGGTCAAGTTTGCCTGACTCGCGATAGAGCGCCGTGATCTCGCAGCAAATAGCTCAAAATGGCCGTGGCTTCACCCGTCGCAAGGGCAATTGGAATAACCCCGCCTTGACCCCGTTGATGGCTGGCCTGCAGAGCGGCATCGCCTTGTGCTCCAATTCCAAAACACCATACAGGAAGGCCGGTCGCTAAAGCCTCATGAGTTGTATAGGAGAATGTTTCCGGCCAGATCGATGGCAGAAACCATTGTGAAATGCCGTAACGCTCGATCAAAACCGGTATGTCTTGAACCTGATATCCGCCATGAACGATATTCGGTGGCGTCAGGGCATAAGTTGAATCGATTTGCCCGAGAACAACGATGCGCGCGCTTCTGTCTTTTGCCAGATCGTTCGAGAGCCTTTGTAACACTGCCGCGCCTTTTGCAAACCCGATGTTGCCCAAAACGCCAATCGTTGGAAGCTCGCCGCGGGATATCCTGCGCGGGGATTTCGGAACGGCAACCGGCAAGGTATGGGGTTCGACCGCAAGTCTAGGGACTGCCGTCGGATAGACTTCGGCAACCAAAGTCCTGCTATGCTCCGAAAAGACGATAATCTTTTCTGCAGAATCCAGTAACTTGCCCCACGCCTCTTGCCAGTGGCCCAGCGATCCTTCGCCGGCGGTTTCATGGGCAGGATCAATGCAGGACGACGGCCTTGGCACACCCCGATAGACCCCATCTGAGCCCAACAATGTGTAAGACGGGCTTATCGGCAAATAATCGTGGAACAAGACGACAATGCTATCTCGCGGTGCCGATGCGAAACGCAACACCATATTTGGGAGATCGATCGGATCAGGATATCCGACTCCGCAAGAATAAATGAACCGTCTTGCGTGCAAAATATTGAGCAATTTTAGAAGGAATTCGGTGTCATCCGTATCTCCGCGCGTCGTGCCGAACGGGGTATGAACCTCAACCCTCCACTTCGTTGCACCGCCAACACGCAACACGATCACTGCCGCATGTGTTGTAAGATCCTTTTGAACCCGGTCCGTCAAATAGCGCTCCGCGCCCCCGCCAAGACTGTGCGCAAAATAAACTGGTGTCCGGTCCGTTTCGCGCTGAGCCGCCCAGGCCAACGCCAATGCCAAACGTGGAGTGGCCAATGGATCGTGACGAAGGAAATCCTGAACGTCGTTGTCGTACTTTGGATATCTTTTTGAAATTACTTGATTATTATTGCGAATTAGCCTCTTCTTGGCCTCAGTGCCAAAGGATGAGCCGCTGCGATGTTCGATAAAAAGACCGCCATGCCCCAAATGCCGCCCGCCAAGGCCGCGCGCACGTTGGCACCAGTCGACTTCTTCGCCATATCCTTTGCCAAAAATGGTATCGAGGGTTGGAATCTTCTTCAAATAATCGTGATGGATGGCCATGCAATAGCCGACGCCGGTAGGAGCCTCTCCCAGACACGCGGAGGCCGAAAATTGCTGGGCGACCGCATCAATCGCATCCGCCTCGCCAGAGAGCAGCGGGGACGCCCGACTCGCAACCGGCGCAGTAAAGATTTCTGCATCATTCGACATCGCGGTTACCGTCGCCACGCGCCTGCCTTCGACCAAAGGTTTGATCAGTCGGCTTGCCCATTTGTCGGGCACAAACGCGTCGGAATTCAATAAAACTACATGCCCGCCCAACCTGATGGCCGTGGCCAACGCGCGGTTAGTCGAGCCAATGAATCCAATATTTTTATCATTTTCAATGATTTGAACATCGCGCCGCTGATTGCTGTTCAGATTGGAATGCCACGCTTGTAGCCAGGGGCGAACCCGCCAGTCGGTTGAGCAATCTTCGATCAAGATGAGCCGCCACGGAACATCAGTGTGGTTCAGAACGCGATCCAAAACTTCGGGCAGGAGATCAAAGGCATTGAAAACCGGCATGACGATTGAAATTGGCCGGTTGTCGTGCCCGTTCATGCGCCGCGGGCGAGAAACTGTCTGGGCGAACAACGCGGAATTCAAACGTTGAGTGGTCGGGGAATGGGTCAGGCGCAGACAGGTCAAGATTTGGGTAAAGTCCGTCAAATCCCGATAAATCACCCACCTCAGCCCCGAAGGCATCGCGCGAAGCAAATCAAAGAAATAGGGCCACATCTGCCGCCTGCGCATTTGAGCGGCGACTTTCTCAGTAAACTGAGGGAGCGGAAAACGAACGAGTTTGCCCTGCCGGAGAGCCCAAAACTCAACAGGCTCATGCCCTAAGGGCAGGTCAATGGTAAACG
>JALQUQ010000147.1 GCA_023263735.1 Paracoccaceae bacterium
GCCGTCGAATTGCTGAAAGAGGTGCAGATCCCCGACCCCGAAGCGCGGATCAACCAATATCCGCATCAGCTTTCCGGGGGGCAACGTCAGCGCGTGATGATCGCCATGGCCTTGGCGAACGGGCCGGAACTCTTGATTGCAGACGAACCGACGACGGCGCTGGACCTGACCATTCAGGCCCAGATTCTTGACCTTTTGATGGAGTTGAAACGGTCTGAGGGGTTGAGCCTTTTGTTCATCACCCATGATCTGAACATCGTGCGCCGCATCGCGGACCGGGTTTGCGTGATGCAGGGCGGCGAGATCGTGGAACAGGGGCCAACGGGCCAGATCTTTGCGAACCCACAGCACCCCTACACGCAAAAGCTGTTGTCCGCCGAACCGTCGGGCAGCCCGGAGAGCGTGCCAGAGGGCGCGAAAGAAGTTGTGCGGACCGAACACCTGCGCGTCTGGTTTCCGATCACGGCCGGATTGCTGCGGCGCACCGTCGGGCACGTCAAGGCGGTGAACGATGCGTCGATCACCCTCCATGCGGGCGAAACCTTGGGCGTGGTGGGCGAAAGTGGATCGGGAAAAACCACCTTGGCCATGGCAATCCTGCGGCTGGTGCCATCGGTCGGGCGCATCGTGGTTCTGGGCAAGGATATTCAGGGCCTGTCGATGCGGTCGGTGCGGTCGATGCGCCGCAACCTTCAGGTGGTTTTCCAAGACCCCTACGGCAGCCTGTCCCCCCGAATGACGGTCGAACAGATCATCGCCGAAGGTCTGGGCGTGCATGACATCGGCGATGCTCGGCCAAAACGGGAGCTTGTCGCCGAAATCATGGCCGAGGTGGGGTTGGACCCTGCCACGATGGACCGTTACCCGCACGAATTTTCCGGCGGTCAGCGCCAGCGCATCGCCATTGCCCGCGCCATGATCTTGCGGCCAGAGCTGGTGGTTCTGGACGAACCGACCAGCGCGCTTGACATGACCGTTCAGGTGCAGATCGTGGAACTCTTGCGCGACCTTCAGCGGCGCAACGGTCTGGCCTATATCTTTATCAGCCACGACCTGCGGGTGGTGCGGGCCCTGTCGCACAAGATCATGGTGATGCGCGCGGGGGATGTGGTCGAATCCGGCCCGGCAGAAACCGTCTTTACCGCGCCGCAGCATGAATACACCCAAACGCTCTTGGCGGCGGCCTTTGCCCCGGGCGGGGGACAGCGCCTTTGAAGATCTTGTTGATCCACCAGAACTTTCCGGGCCAGTTTCTGCATCTGGGCCCGGAATTGGTCCGCCGTGGCCATGACGTTCTGGCCCTGACAGATTTCCGAAACACCCGGCAATCCAGCATTCGCACCCTGCGCTATAAGCACGACCCCCAAAAGGTGAACCCCTCGGCCACGCGTCTGGGCCGCAACTTTACCACCATGACCGACCGTGGGGTTGCCGTCGCCCGCGCCTGCCTGCAATTGCGCGACCGCGAAGGCTATCGACCCGACGTGATTTTCGGCCATTCCGGCTGGGGCGAAACCCTGTTTCTGAAAGAGGTCTGGCCCGAGGCAAAGCTGATCGTTTATGCCGAGTATTATTACCGCGGAGCGGGGGCAGATGTCGGGTTTGACCGCGAATTTCAGGCCTATGGTTTTGATCAGGTGATGATCGCTCAGGCGCGGGCGGCCCATTTGGGTCAGGCCCTGACCCATGCCGATGCGGGGCTGACACCGACGCATTGGCAAGCCAGCACCTACCCTGACCCGCTGCGAAAGATGCTGACCGTCATCCATGACGGCGTAAACCCCGACATCATGATCCCCAATCGCAACGCCAGCGTGACCCTACCCAACGGTTCGGTCTTGCACGCAGGGGATGAGGTGCTGACCTTTGTAAACCGCAATCTGGAACCCTATCGCGGTTACCACATCTTTATGCGCGCCCTTCCCCGTATTCTAAGGGAGCGCCCGAACGCCCAAGTCATCATCGTGGGTGGGGAGGAGGTCAGCTATGGCGCCCCTCCAAAGGATGCAAAAAGCTGGAAGGAAAAAATCCTGGCCGAGGTTCAGGACCGGATCGATCCGTCGCGGGTGCATTTTCTGGGCAAGGTGCCCTATCAGACCTTTGTGTCGATCATGCAGGTCAGCCGCGCCCATGCCTATCTGACCTATCCCTTTGTGCTGTCGTGGTCGATGATCGAGGCGATGTCAGCCGGCTGCCTTGTGATCGGATCCCGGACCGCGCCGGTCGAAGAGGCGCTCTGCCACGGCGAAACGGGGCTGCTGGTCGATTTCTTTGATGTGGCGGGCTGGGAAACGACCCTCATCGACGCCTTGGCGAACCCCGAGAAATACGCCCCCTTGCGTCAGGCCGCGCGCGATCATGTGCTAAAGACATATGACATCAAGCTGTGCTTGCCGCGCACGGTCGAATTCGTCGAAAGCTTTGGCCCCCAAGGCGGATAAAGGGCGCACCCGGTCCGCGCCCTTGGGGTCAGATCGCCGCCGAATGTTGCGCCCGCGTCTGGTCATAGGCGTCAAAGGCCCGCGCCACCATGCGTGTCAGAGGGCGCGCATGCAGCGGAATGGATAGACCCGCGCTGGAAAGTTCGACCATATCGCCAAAGGTCGCCTTGACGTCACCCAGCAAGGCGTCAAAACGCGCCTCAGACACGGCAAAATTGCTGAGGATTTCGGTCCGGCTGACGGCAAAGTCGCACATCAGCGCCTCGATCACGCGGGCCCGCAGCTTGTCCTCTCCGGCAAAGACGTGCCCGCGATGGGTGGTAAACTCTCCGGCTCGGATCGCCTTGGTGTAATCCGATGTGCCCGAGATATTCTGGGCATAGCCCTGCGGAAATTTGCTGATCGACGACGCGCCAAGACCGATCAAAACTTCGGCTGTGTCGTCGGTGTAGCCTTGGAAGTTCCGCCGCAACTTGCCCGTGGCCTGCGCGATGGCCAAGCCATCGTCGGGCCGTGCAAAGTGATCGATCCCGACGCTGCGATATCCATCCCATTCAAAAAGCCGCGTTGCCGCCTCGAACAGCCGCAGCCGTTCCTCGGGGGTCGGCATCGCCTCAGACGGGATCATCTGCTGACGGCGACTCATCCACGGGACATGCGCATAGCCATAAAGCGCGACCCGATCGGGCGAAAAGGACAGCAGCTTTTGCACCGAATCCGCGATCTTTTCCGTGGTCTGATGCGGCAGGCCGTAAAGGATATCGGCGTTCAGCGATCGCACACCCCGGTCACGGATCATCTCGGAAACGCGGCGGGTCAGATCATAGCCCTGTTCGCGCCCGATGGTGGCCTGAATCTGCGGATCAAAGTCCTGCACCCCGATCGACGCGCGGTTCATACCCATCTCAGACAGGGCATCTAGCCGGTCGTCATCAATTTCGTTCGGGTCGATTTCAACCGAGAATTCAGCCCCTTCGCCCAAAGGAACCGCCTCAAAAATCGCACTGGCCAGACGGCGCATCTGATCGGCGGGCAACAGGGTCGGCGTACCGCCCCCCCAGTGCAGGCGGCTGAGCGTGACACCCGCGGGAAGGTTTTGGCGCAGCAGCGCGATTTCCTGCAACAGCGTTTCCGCATAGGCGACCACAGGCGTCAGCGAACTGGTGCCCTGAGTCCGGCAGGCGCAAAACCAGCACAAGCGGCGGCAAAACGGCACATGCAGATACAGGGAAATGGCCGAGCCCGCGGGAATAGAGCGCACCCATTCGCCAAATAACGCCGGCGTGACACCCCCGCCAAAATGCGGTGCAGTCGGATAGCTGGTATAGCGCGGGACACGCGCGTCAAAAAGACCAAGTCGGGTGAGTTGAGATTCGCGTTCCATTCGCATAGGTTATCGGGACCACCAAGCTGTGCTTTGACGCAGATCAATATTGAAAGAATACAAGATGGTTTCTCCCCCCGTCTTAGAGCGTGGCCATCAGGAATGCGCTGACTGCCCCATTCGCCACAGGGCCGTTTGCGCGCGGTGCGACACGAACGAATTGGACCAGCTGGAGCAGATCAAATACTACCGCAGCTATCAGGCCGGTCAGACGGTCGTCTGGTCGGGGGACCGGATGGATTTCGTCGCTTCGGTTGTGACGGGGATCGCATCGCTGACCCAGACAATGGAAGACGGGCGCCGCCAGATGGTGGGGCTTTTGCTGCCGTCCGATTTCGTTGGCCGCCCGGGTCGGGAAACCGCCCCCTATGACGTGACGGCCACGACCGATTTGATGGTGTGCTGTTTCCGCAAGAAACCCTTTGAGGCCTTGATGGCCACGACCCCGCACATTGCCCAGCGGTTGCTGGAGATGACGCTGGACGAATTGGATGCCGCCCGGGAATGGATGCTGCTTTTGGGCCGCAAGACGGCGCGCGAAAAGATTGCGTCCCTGCTGGCGATCCTGGCCCGCCGCAACGCCAACTTGCATCTGAAAGCCGCCAAGGGCGCCATCAACTTTGACCTGCCGCTGACCCGTGAAGAGATGGCCGATTATCTGGGCCTGACGCTGGAAACGGTCAGCCGCCAGATGTCATCCCTTAGAAAGGATGGCGTGATCCAGCTGGAAGGCAAACGCCACATCATCGTGCCCGATTTCGACCTGTTGCTGGAAGTGGCGGGCGATGACAGCGATGGTGGCATGCTGATGTAAGAAAGGGGTGCGATCCGCACCCCTTTTGCCTGCCATCAATGCGCCATCAGGATGGGCAAAGTGGCATGTTCCAGCATGTTGCGCGTCGCGCCGCCCAGCAGAGCCTCGCGCAGGCGGGAATGGCCATAGCCGCCCATGACAAGCAGATCGGCCGCCCGATCAACCGCATGACGTTCCAGCACCTCGGAAATCCGGGGCAGACTGCGCGCCAAAACGGTGACCTCGGCCTTGACACCATGGCGAACCAGCATCTGGCAAAGCATGCCGCCCGGGTCGCTGCGTTCCGGTCCATGGATGGGCGGATCGACGACGACGATCTCGACCACATCCGCCGCTTTCAGGAAAGGCAGCGCCTTGCGGGCAGCCGTCATCGCCTCGCGGCTTTGGTCCCATGCAAGGATCACGCGCTTGGGCGTCGGGTTGATCGACCCGTTTTTCGGCACGACAAGCACGGGGGCCTGCCCTTCGAACAGACAGGATTCCAGTGCCGCCTCTGCCTCGGGGGAGTCCGTCTCTTGATAGGGGCTGGGCAAAACCACCAGATCGGCAAACCGTGCCCGCTGAGAAACAAGCTCGGTAATCGCGCCGGTCTGGCTGATCAGCGTGTCGATCCCAACCCGCAGATCGGCCTCCTCGGCTTCGATGGCGCGCTTGACGGCCGCCTCGACCTCACGGGCATCCGCCTCGGCCCGATCCAACCCGACCTGAAGCGCAACCGCGCCCGATCCGATATAGGCATACCCCTGCTGCAACCGGTCAACGCCCAGACATAGAATATCCAGATGGCCGTCATTGGTTTGGGTCATGGCCGAAGCCGCTGCGATCGTCGGCGCCGCAAGCGCGGGGGAAGTCAGAACTGTGAACACCGATTTATAGGCCATATCTGCCTCCTTGAATGATGACTTCTGCAGCATCATTCCGAAATCCGCCCGCGTCCTTGACTTCGATCAACGGGGCAAATGCAATTTCTTGACATGGATCAAGGCCCTTGGCCACGCTGTGCTGCAATAGCAAAACAGTCGAAAAGCGCCTGCTGACCCAGATTCGGGTCTGACGGGCATCTGACGAAGGGACGCAAGATGTGGGATTACGTGAAACTGGTCGTATTGGGGGTTATTGCGGTTCTTGCCGCAATCGCCGCCAACTACGCCCATGATTTGGCCTATATGGTCAACGCCATCACGGTCATGCTTGCCGCTGCCATCACCTTTATCGTGGTGTTGCGCGGGGCGGGCGAAGCAAAGGCCGTGACGAACAAAAATGAATATATGGACGGGGTTGTCCGTGCCGGTGTGATTGCCACCGCCTTTTGGGGAGTCGTCGGGTTCCTCGTCGGCGTGGTCATTGCCAGCCAGCTCGCTTTTCCGTCGCTGAACTTTGAATTTCTTCAAGGCATCGGCAACTTTGGCCGCCTGCGCCCTCTGCACACCAGCGCCGTGATTTTCGCTTTTGGCGGTAACGCCCTGATCATGTCGACCTTCTACATCGTGCAACGGACCACGGCATCGCGCCTTTGGGGCGGCAATCTCGGCTGGTTCGTCTTTTGGGGCTGGCAGCTGGTGATCGTACTGGCAGCAGCGGGCTACGTTCTGGGCGGCACGCAAGGCAAGGAATATGCCGAGCCGGTCTGGTATGTTGACCTGTTGATCACGGTCGTCTGGGTGGCCTTCCTGATCACATTCGTGGGCACCTTGGTCAAACGCAAGGAACCCCACATCTATGTGGCCAACTGGTTCCTGCTTTCGATGATCGTCACCATCGCGATGCTGCACCTTGTGAACAACATGGCGATCCCGGTTTCCATCTTTGGTTCGCAGTCGGTTCAGGTGACCTCGGGCGTTCAGGACGCCATGATCCAGTGGTGGTATGGCCACAATGCCGTGGGCTTCTTCCTGACTGCAGGCTTCCTTGGCATGATGTATT
>JALQUQ010000148.1 GCA_023263735.1 Paracoccaceae bacterium
GTGCCGGAAATCGACTGGGTGTCGCATGTGCGCCGCGAATTGGCCCCGGTGGATGCCGGACGGTTCTTTGTGTACGGCAGCCACGATGCCGACAAGGTTCCGGGAATTCTGGCTCAGGGAAACCGGGTGCCGTTGCAGATCGAGGCGACGGTTGCTTTTGGCACCGGCCATCACGGTACCACCTTGGGTTGTCTGCGCGCGTTTGATCGGCTGTTTGAACAGGGGTTCCGCCCGTCGAAGGTGGCCGATATCGGCTGCGGCACGGCGGTTCTGGCGATGGCCGCCGCCAAGGTACTGCCCGACGCGGTTGTTCTGGCCAGCGATATCGACGCGGTGGCGGTTGACGTGGCCGAGGCGAATGTTGCCATCAACGATCTGGCGGGCCGCATCGATTGTCTGGAGGCCGCAGGTTTCGAACATGACACTCTGCACGCCAAGGCCCCCTTTGATCTGGTCTTTGCAAATATTCTGAAAGGTCCGCTGATCGAACTTGCGCCCAGCGTGGCCGAGCATCTGGCCTCGGGGGGGCTGGCCATTCTGTCGGGTCTGTTGGTCATTCAGGCCGAAGCCGTGACAAGGGCCTATGTCGACTCCGGTCATGAATTGGTCAGCCGCGACGATATTGGCGAATGGTCCACGCTGGTCGTCCGCAAACTCTGACATTACCGCTCAAATTCTAGGCAACGGGCCAAACTGCGGCCACATTTCTGGCTTAGGCTGCCGTTCTGTACCGTTGCGAGGATTGGTTATGTCTGGTCTGGACTATGTAGAATTTCAAAAGCGCATCGCGCGCATTGAAAGGGCACGGGCCTTGGGCCGTGGCTTTGAGGCCGAGGGCACGCTTGGCCGTTCGTTCTACCATAAACCGGCCCGCAAATCGCGCCGCCTGCCCTTGGTTCAACCGCTGTTTTCCATTTTTGTGCTGGGAACGACGCTGAAAGCCCTGATGATTCTGAATGTGGGGATTCCAGACTATCTAAGCCGGGTCGAGGCGCTTGCCTCTGGCGATGGGTTCGGGCGTCTGGGCAGTTGGGTGATGCAGGCCGATCCGATCACACTGGCAACCGCAGATGCGATCAAGGCCATGATGGCCGGATCGTCTGCCAGAATAGCAAAAGCCGCCTAGGGATCCCCGGCGGCTTTACCATAACGACGTCTGAGAGAGCTTAACGCCCGATGCTGTCGATGTCGGCGCGGCACAGGCCAATGTCGTTCAATTCATGATCTGACAATTTGGACAGGCAGTTCCGGGTGTCGCGGTTCGCTTTCACGGTGCGAAGCGTTGCCAGAACGGAGCTCATGCCTTGTACGGCGCGGAAAATCGAAATGGCACCAAATGGCGCCGTGTGGGTCGTCTGATATGCGGCCATGCTGGTTTCCTTTTCAAACTGCGTAATTGCTGGGCGATTTGCCCGACGCGCTGGCAGATAATCGTGCTGCATGTGCAAAACAAGTTGGGGATTGGTCAAAGCAGCCATGCAAAAACAACAGGGTCGATTTTAGACCATTTTCACGCCATTCATGTCGTTTTTGGTGCATGGGGCGAGCTTATGTCGGAAATGGAAAAGGTTCTGTCGAAAATTTCGTATTCCCCGCATGAGTCTGCAGGGGCGGGATGAAATTGATCTTGGCGAATGTTCCCCTTTCGTGCTAGTTTTTCCGCCAGAAAACAGAACAAAACGGGGCAGGCATGCGTGTATTGGGGATTGACCCCGGCCTTAGGAACATGGGCTGGGGGGTGATCGATGTGGCGGGCGCGCGGCTGACCCATGTCGCAAACGGTATCCTTCATTCCGAAGGGGAGGATTTGGCGCGCCGCCTGTGCAGCCTGCATGCCCAACTGACCGAAGTCTTGCGGAGCTATCAGCCCGAAGCTGCCGCCGTTGAACATACCTTTGTCAACAAGGACGCGGTTGCCACCCTGAAACTGGGGCAGGCGCGCGGGATCGCCCTGTTGGTTCCGGCGCAATTCGGGTTGGACGTGGGGGAATATGCCCCGAATGCGGTCAAAAAGACCGTCGTGGGCGTGGGCCATGCCGCCAAGGCTCAGATCGATCACATGATCCGGTTTTATTTGCCGGGGGCCAAGATCGCCGGGGCCGATGCCGCCGATGCCTTGGCGGTGGCAATTTGTCATGCGCATCATGTGCAATCGGCGGGCCGGTTCGAGGCGGCGGTGAAAAGGGCGGCAGGATGATTGGCAAGATTTCGGGGCGGCTGGAGTGGCGCGGGTCTGACCATGTGCTGATCGATGTGCGGGGCGTGGGCTATATCGTCTATGTCTCGGATCGAACGATGTCCTCCTTGCCGGGACTAGGGGAAGCGGTGTCACTGTTCACCGAACTGATGGTGCGCGAGGATCTGCTGCAACTGTTCGGCTTTCCCACCATGCTGGACAAGGAATGGCACCGCCTGTTGATGACGGTGCAGGGGGTCGGGGCGAAAGCTGCGATGAACATTCTTGGCACCCTTGGGGCCGAAGGTGTGGCGCGGGCCATCACGCTGGGTGATGCAAAGGCCGTGCAAGCGGCGCCGGGCGTGGGGCCAAAACTGGCGCAGCGGGTTATTCTGGAGCTGAAATCCAAGGCGCCTTCGGTGATGGCGGCAGGTGTTGGGTTGACCAAACGCGCGGCCCCCTCCGACGAGGATGTGATCGAAAGCGCGCAGGAGGCCCCGGTCGCGCCCGCGCGTTCGAAACCCGCGCGCAAGCCAAGCGCGGAAGATCTGGCCGCCACGCAAAGGGCCACGGTCTCGGCGGATGCGCTGTCGGCGCTGATGAACCTTGGCTATGGGCAGGGGGATGCCGCGCAAGCGGTGGCCACCGTCATGGGCGAGGCCCCCGAAGCCGATGCCGCGCAGGTCATTCGCCGCGCCCTGAAGCTTTTGGCGCCAAAGTAAGGGGGCGCTGCCCCCTTTCGCGGCTTTCGTTCCGAAATCCGCTGACCCCCGGGATATTTGGGCCAAGATAAAGGGCGGGACTTGGGGAGGGGCCTTGGGGACGGGGCAGGCGATCTCCATATCGGGGCGATGGAGGTGTGACATGACAGGTTACGCAAAGACGGCCATGCTGATGGCGGCGTTGACGGCACTTTTCACGGGGGTGGGGGCGTTGATCGGGGGCGGCACCGGGGCGGTGCTGTCGCTGGTGCTGGCGGCGGGGATGAACCTTTTCGGGTATTGGAATGCCGACAAGGCGGTGTTGTCGATGACCGGCGCGCGCGAGGTGGATGAGGGGACGGCCCCGGGCTTTGTGCAGATGGTCAACCGGTTGGCTGATCAGGCCGGGATGCCGCGGCCCAAGGTCTATATCCTTGAAACGGATCAGCCGAATGCCTTTGCGACGGGGCGCAATCCGGAACATGCGGCGGTGGCGGCGACGACCGGATTGTTGCGGCGGCTGACGGCCGAGGAATTGGCGGGGGTGATGGCGCATGAGCTGGCCCATATCCGCAACCGTGACACATTGATCATGACGATCACCGCCACCTTTGCCGGGGCGATTTCGATGCTGGCCAATTTCGCGCTGTTCTTTGGGGGGGATCGCGAGCGCCCGATGGGGGTGATCGGGTCTTTGGCGATGATGATCCTTGCCCCGCTGGCCGCGATGCTGGTGCAGATGGCGATTTCGCGCAGCCGGGAATATGAGGCCGACCGGGTGGGGGCGGAGATTTGCGGCGATCCGATGGCGCTGGCGGGGGCGTTGAAGAAGATCGAGGCCTTTGCCAAGGGGATCGACAATCCGGCGGCGGAAAACAATCCGGCTTTGGCCCATATGTTCATCATCAACCCGCTGCATGCCCATGCCCGCGATGCGCTGTTTTCGACCCATCCGGCGACAGCGAACCGGATCGCGGCCCTGATGGCGATGGGGGCGCGCGGGGGGGCGGCGCAGGGGCGGGGGCCTCGGCCGGTTTCCAGTTCCGTGCCCAAGGTGGGGCGAGATGCGGGCCGCGCGGCACGGGGGCCGTGGAGCTGAGCCGTTTGTGCTTGCCAAAGGGGGCGTGTTCGGGGAATGTTCGCGCATGATGAGCCCCGATCCCGCCTTGCGCCCTGACCGATTGCCCGAAGACAGTGACCGTGCCCTGCGCCCGCAAGGGTTGGAGGAATTTATTGGCCAGCAAGAGGCGCGGGCCAATCTGCGCGTCTTTATCGAGGCGGCGCGCATGCGCGGCGAGGCGATGGACCATACGCTGTTTCATGGGCCGCCGGGGCTGGGGAAAACCACCTTGGCGCAGATCATGGCGCGGGAATTGGGGGTGGGGTTCCGCATGACCTCGGGCCCGGTTCTGGCCAAGCCGGGGGATCTGGCGGCGATCCTGACCAATCTGGAGCCGCGCGATGTGCTGTTCATCGATGAGATCCACCGTCTGAGCCCGGTGGTCGAGGAGGTGCTTTATCCGGCGATGGAGGATTTCGCGCTGGATCTGGTGATCGGTGAGGGGCCGGCGGCGCGGACGGTGCGGATTGATCTGCAGCCCTTTACGCTGGTCGGGGCGACGACGCGGCTTGGGTTGCTGACGACGCCGCTGCGGGACCGGTTCGGGATTCCGACGCGGTTGCAGTTTTATACCGAGGATGAGTTGAACGAGATCGTCACCCGGGGCGCGCGGTTGCTGGGTGTGCAGGCCGAGCCGGAGGGCTGCCGGGAGATTGCGCGGCGCGCGCGGGGGACGCCACGGATTGCCGGGCGGCTGCTGCGGCGGGTGGTGGATTTCGCGGTGGTCGAGGCGGGGGGGGTGATCTCTCGGGCGCTGGCGGATCGGGCGTTGACGCGGTTGGGCGTTGACAATCTGGGTTTGGACGGGGCGGACCGGCGCTATCTTTCGCTGTTGGCCGAGCATTATGGGGGCGGGCCGGTGGGGGTGGAAACCATCGCTGCGGCCCTGTCAGAGCCGCGAGACGCGATCGAAGAGGTGATCGAGCCCTATCTGTTGCAGCAGGGGCTGATCCAGCGCACGCCCCGGGGGCGGATGTTGGGCAGCCGGGCCTGGCGGCATCTGGGGCTGGAGGCACCCCGGCCGCAAGGGGCGGTGCAGGGCGATATGTTCGAGGGGAAATGAAAAGGCGGGCCAAGGGGCCCGCCTTTTTTTGCATCAGTTCTATTGCATCAAGTGCGGATGCCCGCGAATTTTGCCTGCCACTCGGTCCGCTCTTCATCGGTGATCTTGCGGAACAGGTTTTCCGGAACCGAGAAGGGGGCGCCGGGGGCAAGGCTGCGCGCGGCGTCAGAGATATGTTCGGGCCAGGTCCAGTCGTCGCAGTGCATCGCGGCCATCATCGTTGCGGCGGCGTCGGGGATAAAGGGCTGCGACAACACGGCGTAAAGCCGGATCAGATTCATCGACAGGCGGATTTGCGCGGCGGCTTGGGCCGGATCGGTCTTGATCATGGACCATGGCGCGGCGGACTGCAGATATTCGTTGCCCGCGACCCAGATCGCGCGCAGTTCGGCCGCGGCTTTGCGCACCTCCATCGCGGACATGTAGGTTTCGTAATCGCGGATGCGGGCGCCCAGATCGGCGATCAGCGCGGTTTCCTGCGGGCCGAATTCGCCGCCTTCGGGGATGGTATCCCCCAGCTTCGACTTGGCGAATTTGGTCACGCGGCTGACAAAGTTGCCCAGAACGTCAGCCAGATCCTTGTTGACCGAGGCCTGGAAGTTTTCCCAGGTGAATTCGGCATCCGAGGATTCGGGGGCATGCGACAAGAGCCACCAGCGCCAGTAATCCGACGGCAGGATCGACAGGGCCTGATCCATGAACACGCCCCGCCCGCGCGAGGTGGAGAACTGGCCGCCATCATAGTTGAGATAGTTGAAGGATTTCAGGTAATCGACCATCTTCCACGGCTCGCCCGATCCCAGCAGGGTGGCGGGGAAGGAAAGCGTGTGGAAGGGGACGTTGTCCTTGCCCATGAACTGGTAATAGGTCACGTCGGCGGCACCTTTGTCGGTGCGCCACCAGCGTTCCCAGGCGGCATCGTCAAGGCCATTGGCATCGGCCCATTCGGCGGTGCCCGCGATATATTCGATGGGGGCGTCGAACCAGACGTAAAAGACCTTGCCCTCCATCCCGGGCCAGGGTTGGTCGCCCTTTTTCACCGGAATGCCCCAATGCAGATCGCGGGTGATGCCGCGATCTTGCAGGCCGTCGCCATCGTTCAGCCATTTCTTGGCGATCGAGGTGGTCAGGATCGGCCAATCGGCTTTGGAGTCGATCCAGCTTTCCAGCTTTTCCTTGAGCGCACGCTGCATCAGGTACAGATGCTTGGTTTCCCGCAGTTCAAGGTTTTTCGAGCCCGAAATCGTTGAATGCGGGTCGATCAGATCGGTCGGGTCCAGCTGTTTGGTGCAATTGTCGCATTGGTCGCCCCGGGCCGAGTCATAGCCGCAGTTCGGGCAGGTGCCTTCGACATACCGGTCGGGCAGGAAGCGGCCGTCGTCGATGGAATAGATCATCTTTTCCGTCACTTCGCGGATCAGACCGGCCTCCGCCAGTTTGCCGGCGAAATGTTGGGTCAGCTTGTGGTTGCGCTGGCTGGAC
>JALQUQ010000149.1 GCA_023263735.1 Paracoccaceae bacterium
GATACAGTCATGACCCAATCCTTCCACTCTCTCGAAAAGAACTGAATCAGAGATCACCAAAATACGCAACTGTAGTATTAGGAAAGCGCCGCAGCGGCGCGCCGCCCCACCGGGCCCAAATCCCTTGGCGGACCTGTCGGGTGGGTCCCAAATCGGGGGCCCGAATGAGGGCCCGAATGAGGGGCAGTCAGGGCCAGATCAGGGCCCAAACCGGGGACCCCAGCGGGGTCTTGCGTGACCATCGATGCGCGGGATCGCATCGCAGAGGAGGATGCGCCCGCCGCATCCCTGAGAGGACAAGACATGAGTGACTCGGGGGTCATTGACCACAAGAATGACGGGGCCTCGGGCCCGGGCCGCGGGGGGGCACCCGGGCGGCGCAGCCTGGTGCAGGTTCTGGAACTGGACGTGCGGCTTTTGGGCATGCTGGTGGCCTTCGCGGCCATCGCGATCGTGTTCACGATCTGGACGGGGGGCACCTTTGTCAGCCCGCGCAACGTGTTCAACATCTCGGTGCAGGCGGTGCCGGTGGCGATCATGGCCTGCGGCATGGTCTTTGTGATCGTGGCGCGCCACATCGATCTGTCGGTGGGCTCGATGCTCGCCATGTGCTCGGCGATCATGGCGATGAGCCAGTCAAGCTGGCTGCCCGCGGCCTTTGGGTTGGACTATGGCAACCCCTTTATCCTGATGCTGACGGTCATCATCGGCTTTGTGACGGGCACGGCGATGGGCGCGCTGACCGGCTGGCTGGTGGGCTATCAGGGCATTCCGTCGTTCATCGTGACCCTGGGCGGGCTTTTCGTCTGGCGCAACGTGAACTGGTTCACCACCAACGGGCAATCGGTGTCCCTGACAGACCCGAACCTGTTGATGTTTGGCGGGACCGAGGGCGTTCTGGGCGCGCCGCTCAGTCTGGCCCTGGGGGCGGTGGCCTCGCTCCTTGCGGTCTGGGGCATCCTGTCATCGCGCCGGGCCAAGCTCGCGCATGACTTCAGGGTCAAACCGATGTGGGCCGAAGGCGTGATGATGGGGCTGATCGTGGCCGTGATCATGCTGTTTGTGACGTGGCTCTCGCGCTATGAGATCCCGGCCTCGAAGATCCGCCGCATGTTCGAGGCGCGCGGCGAAACGGTGCCCGAAGGCTATACGGCCATGCACGGGCTGCCGATCTCGGTCCTGATCCTGATCCTGGTCGTGGTGGCGATGACGGTGGTGGCGCGGCGCACGCGGCTGGGGCGCTATATCTTTGCGATGGGGGGCAACCCCGATGCGGCCGAATTGTCGGGGATCAACACCCGGGCGCTGACGGTCAAGATCTTTGCGCTGATGGGGTTTCTGTGTGCCTTGGCCGCGCTGATCGCGCAGGCGCGTCTGCAAAGCCACGGCAATGACATCGGCATGCTGGAAGAGCTGCGCGTGATCGCGGCGGCGGTCATCGGCGGCACGGCGCTGGCGGGGGGCATCGGCACGATCTATGGCGCGGTTCTGGGCGCCCTGATCATGCAATCGCTGCAATCGGGCATGGCCATGGTGGGTGTGGACACGCCGTTTCAAAACATCGTCGTCGGTCTGGTGCTGGTCATCGCCGTCTGGGTCGACATCCTGTATCGCAAGCGCATGGGGATCGCGAAATGAGCCGCAACGGACAAACGCCGCTGGTGGAACTGCGGGACATCTCGATCTCGTTCGGGGGGATCAAGGCGGTGGATCACGTCTCGATCGACCTTTATCCGGGCGAGGTGGTGGGGCTTCTGGGCCATAACGGCGCCGGAAAATCCACGCTGATCAAATGCTTGTCGGGCGCCTATCAAAAGGATGCCGGCCAGATCCTGATCAATGGCCAAAAGGCCGAGATCCGCAATCCCCGCGATGCCCGCGCCTATAACATCGAGACGATCTATCAGACCTTGGCCTTGGCCGACAATCTGGATGCCGCCTCGAACCTGTTTCTGGGGCGCGAACTCGTCACGCCGACGGGCCTTGTCGATGACACCAAGATGGAGGCCGAGGCCCGCAAGATCATGGGCCGCCTGAACCCCAACTTCAAAAAGTTCAACGTCCCCGTCTCGGCGCTCTCGGGCGGGCAACGCCAGTCGGTCGCCATCGCCCGCGCGGTCTATTTCAACGCCAAGATCCTGATCATGGACGAACCCACCGCCGCCTTGGGCCCCCACGAAACCCAGATGGTCGCCGAACTGATCGAGGAACTCAAACGCCAAGGCCTCGGCATCTTCCTCATCGAACATGACATCCACAACGTCATGAAACTCTGCGACCGCGCCGTCGTCATGAAAAACGGCCAACGCGTCGGAACCGTCAACGTCAAAGACGTCTCAGACGACGATATCCTAAGCATGATCATCATGGGCAAAAAGCCCGAGAAGGCATATTGATGTACATAGGACTGGATCTGGGGACTTCGGGTCTCAAAGGCATTCTGATCGATGACGGTCAGGTGGTTGTGGCCGAGGCCACGGCCCCGCTGACCGTCAGCCGCCCGCAGGAAGGGTGGAGCGAGCAGGCCCCGCAGGATTGGATTGCCGCGGCAGAGGCCGTCTTTGCCGCCCTTGCCCCGCATGGGCTGGGCAAGGTGCGCGGCATCGGGCTTTCGGGCCAGATGCATGGGGCGACCTTGCTTGACGCTGCGGATCAGGTGCTGCGCCCGTGCATTCTGTGGAACGACACCCGCAGCCATGTTGAGGCGGCGGAGATGGACGCCAATCCGATCTTTCGGACCCTGACGGGCAATATCGTTTTTCCCGGGTTTACGGCGCCAAAGGTGGCTTGGGTCGCCAAACATGAACCCGCGCTTCGCGATAAGGTGGCCAAGGTGCTGTTGCCCAAGGATTATCTGCGGCTGTGGCTGACGGGCGATCATGTTGGCGAGATGTCGGATTCGGCGGGGACAAGCTGGCTGGATACCGGCAAACGCGACTGGTCCGATGATCTGTTGCGGGCCACCGGGCTTGACCGCAGCCACATGCCGCGTCTGGTCGAAGGGTCGGAGTCGTCGGGGATTTTGCGCGCCGAATTGGCAGGCCGCTATGGAATGCCCAAGGATGTGATCGTCGCCGGCGGGGGCGGAGACAATGCAGCCTCGGGCGTGGGCGTGGGCGTCGTGCGTGCGGGGGAGGCCTTTGTCAGCCTTGGCACTTCGGGCGTGCTTTTTGCCGCCAATGACGGTTATCAACCCGATGCCGACACGGCGGTGCATACTTTCTGCCATGCGCTGCCGAACACTTGGCACCAGATGGGCGTCATTCTGGCCTGTACCGATGCGCTGAACTGGTTTGCCAAGCTTGCCGGCAGCGATGCGGCGGCACTGACCGGCGGATTGGGGGATTTGAAAGCCCCCGGCAAGACCGTGTTCCTGCCCTATCTGGGCGGAGAGCGCACCCCACTGAATTCGGCCAGCATCCGCGGCGCGTTCCTTGGGCTGGAACATGCAACCGACCGTGACGCCGCGACCCGGGCCCTGTTGGAAGGCGTGACCTTTGCCATTCGCGATTGCCGCGATGCCTTGGCCGCGACTGGGACAAAGCTGGAAAACCTGCTGGCGGTGGGCGGTGGCACCCGGTCGGATTATTGGCTGAAGATGATCGCAACGGCGCTGGATTGCCCGGTGCAATTGCCGGTGGCGGGGGATTTCGGCGGTGCTTTTGGCGCGGCCCGACTGGCTTTGATGGCGGCCACCGGGGCAGGGTCGGAAATCGCAACGCTTCCCAAGATCGCGCGCGAAATCGCGCCGGACACTTCGTTGAAAGGGGCCTTTGACGCCGGGCACGCCCGGTATATCGAGGCAAGACAGCTTATTGGACACCTGAAATGACAAACTTCTTCAAAGACATCCCGGCCGTCAAATATGAAGGCCCGGACAGCAAGAACGAATTCGCCTTCCGTCACTATAACCCGGATGAAATCGTTCTGGGCAAACGGATGGAAGACCACTTGCGCTTTGCCGTGGCCTATTGGCACAGCTTGGCCTTTCAGGGCCATGACCCCTTTGGCGGGGCCACGCTGGAACGCCCGTGGTTCGGCGACAGCATGGATCTGGCGCGGATGAAGGCCGATGTCGCCTTTGAGATGTTCGATATCCTTGGCGCACCGTTCTATTGCTTCCACGACGCCGATGCCCGGCCCGAAGGGGAAACCTTTGCCGAAAGCTTGCGGAATCTGAACGAAATCGTCGATTATCTGGGCGAAAAGCAGGTGCATCACAAGGCCAAGCTGTTGTGGGGCACAGCGAACATGTTCAGCCATCGCCGCTGGATGTCGGGGGCGGCCACCAACCCCGATCCGGATGTCTATGCCTATGCGGCGGCCAGCGTGAAGGCCAACTTGGATGCCACCCACAAACTGGGCGGCGCGAATTATGTGCTGTGGGGCGGGCGCGAAGGCTATGAAACCCTTCTGAACACCGACCTCAAGGCCGAGCGCGAGCATGCTGGCCGCTTCTTGCAGCAAGTGGTGGAATACAAGCACAAGATCGGGTTCAAGGGCACGATCCTGATCGAACCCAAGCCGCAAGAACCGTCAAAGCACCAGTATGACTATGACGTGGCAACGGTGTTTGGTTTCCTTCAGCAATTCGGGCTGGAAAAAGAGGTCAAGCTGAACATCGAACAGGGGCACGCCATTCTGGCGGGGCATTCGTTTGAACATGAAATCGCCTTGGCTTCGGCTTTGGGCGTATTCGGGTCGATCGACATGAACCGCAACGATTACCAGTCGGGTTGGGATACCGACCAGTTCCCGAACAACCATGCCGAAAAGGCGCTGGCCTTCTATGAGATCTTGAAGGCGGGCGGGTATACCACGGGCGGCACCAACTTTGACGCCAAGATCCGTCGCCAGTCGCTGGACCCCGAGGATCTGATCCTTGGCCATGTGGGTGGCATGGACACCTGCGCCCGCGCCTTGAAGGCCGCTGCGGCAATGCTCGAGTCGGATGAGTTGGAAGCCGCCCGGCGCGACCGCTATGCCGGATGGGCCACGCCCGCCGCGCAGGCCATGCTGCAGGGCTCGCTTGAACAGGCTGCGGCCCGCGTCACGGATGAAAATCTGGAACCGCAGCCAAAGTCGGGCCGTCAGGAACGGTTGGAAAACATGTGGAACAAGTACATCTGATCAGGCTTGCCTGACCCGATCATGCCGTCCCTTGCGGGGCGGCATTTTCCTTTGTTGGGCCCAAACCATGGCGGGCCGCGAATTCCGCATTGATCGCGCCACCCACCAAAACGGCCCAAACGCTGAGATAAAGCCACATCAACAACGCGGCGACGGCGCCGATAGAACCGTAGATGCGGTTGTAACTGTCAAAATTCGACAGATAGGCCGAAAAGGCGATGCTGACCGCAGCCCAGCCAATTGCGGCGACGATGACCCCCAAGATCACGTGCGGTGTCTCGCCCTCTGCCCGATTGGGGCCAAAGCGATACAGGATCGCAAGGCAGGTCAGCACCAACAGAAACATCGCCATTCGCGGCAGGACGCTGAGCAACCAGCCGCCAAGCGTGCCGAGTTTGATATAGCCAAGGATGATCGGCACCGCGATCGAGGTGGTCAGCCCGACGAACAGCGCAACGATCAGCGCGCCGGTCAGGATGAAATCCATCGCCCAGCCCCACAGGAAACTGCGGGGTTTGGTGCGGTGCACGACCTCAAGCCCGCTGATCAGCGCGGAAACGCCCGCGCGGGCCGAATAAAGCGCGATCGAAACCGTAAAGATGGTTGCCCATCCCAAGGTGCTGCGCGGGGTGGCCAGCAATCCCATGACCTGATCATGCACCAATGTGGCGGCATCGACGGGCAAGAAGTCTTCGGCCACGCTCAGATAGCTTGCAATTACGCCGGGGTCGGCCATCAGGCTCCAGATCGCGACACTGGCCGCTAGGCCCGGAAACACGGCGAACATGGCATAAAAGGCCACTCCGGCAGCGATCAGCCCAAAGTGACCGGCACCAACCCGTCCCCAGACGGCGACAAAGAAACGACAGACCGAAAGACAGCGTGCAAACATGGATGCACTTTGGCGCAGGATGGCCCGGGCCGCAACTTGCCCTTGGGCCCCGACTGTGGAAGGGTTACGCCCAACAGGAGCCGCGCATGACCTATACCCCCGCTTCCGACCGTTATTCCCGCATGATCTATCGCCGCTGCGGCAGTTCCGGGGTGAAACTTCCGGCGATCAGCCTTGGCCTGTGGCACAATTTTGGCCACGATACCCCGCATGAGACCAAACGGGCGATCTGCCGTACCGCCTTTGACCATGGCATCACCCATTTCGATCTGGCCAACAATTACGGCCCGCCCCCGGGCAGCGCGGAAAGCGCCTTTGGCGACATCCTGAAATCCGATTTCGCCGGATTGCGCGACGAACTGATCATCAGTTCCAAAGCGGGCTATCTGATGTGGGACGGACCTTATGGCGAATGGGGCAGCCGGAAATATCTGATCGCTTCGTGCGATCAGAGCCTGAAACGGATGGGTCTGGACTACGTCGATATCTTTTATTC
>JALQUQ010000014.1:0-7703 GCA_023263735.1 Paracoccaceae bacterium
GCCCCCGTTCACTGGACGGTGGGCGAGATGATCGATCACCTGCGCAGCGCCGAATGGCTGCCTGATCAGTTCTACCATGTCATCCTTGTCGATCCTCGGATGAAGCCGGTTGCCTATGTGACGCTGGGCCGATTGCTCAGTTCCCGACGCGAGATCAAGCTGCAAGACATCGTCGAAGACAGTTTCCGCACCGTCGAGGCCACCGAGCCTGAGGCCGATGTTGCCTATCTCTTCAATCAGTATCACCTGATCTCTTGCCCGGTGGTCGATGAAAATGACCGGCTGGTTGGCATCATCACCATCGATGACGCCATGAACGTGCTGGACGAAGAACACGAAGAAGACGTCCTGCGTATGGCAGGTGTGGACGAAGAATCCAGTCTTTCGGACACCGTCCTCGAGGCGGCCAAAGGTCGCGCCCTTTGGCTGTTTGTGAACCTGTTGACCGCCATTCTGGCCAGCGTGGTGATCAGCCTTTTCTCGGCCTCGATCAATAAGATGGTCGCTCTGGCGGTCTTGATGCCGATCGTGGCAAGCATGGGCGGCAATGCGGGCACCCAATCCATGACCGTTGCCGTGCGCGCCATCGCAACCCGCGATCTGACCTCGCAAAACGCCAGCCGCGTGATCCGCCGCGAAATCGCGGTGGGCGGGTTGAACGGATTGATTTTCGGGCTGACCATGGCGGCCGTGGCGGCTTTCTGGTTTCAGGTGCCGCTTTTGTCTCTGGTCATTGGTTTGGCCATGATACTGACTCTGATTGCGGCGGCCTTGGGTGGAATTGTCATTCCCATGCTGCTTGAGCGATTCAACGTTGACCCGGCCTTGGCCTCGGGGCCGTTTGTCACAACAGTGACGGATGTTGTCGGGTTCTTTGCCTTTCTGGGGTTGGCCTCATGGATGCTTCTTTGACCGCAATGAAAGCCGAGGCGCGCAAACGGGCCTTTGCCATTCGGAAAGACGCCTTTGCGCGGGGGCAGGGCCAAGCGGCCGAGATTTTGGCGGATGTCCTTCAGTCCTACAAAGATCGGGCGCTGGCAGGATACATGCCCATGCGGACAGAGATCGATCCCCTGCCCGCGATGGCCGCCCATGGCGGGCCCGTGGGGGTTCCCGTAATTCTGGGCGCAGGGATCCCCCTGCAATTCCGCGAATGGTCCCCTGGGGCCGAGATGGTGCCCGGCGAATTCGGGGCCCTCATCCCCAAAGAGGGGCCCTGGGTGACGCCCGAGGTGGTGATTGTTCCGCTCCTCTCCTTTGATCGGCGCGGTTACCGGCTGGGCTACGGCGGCGGCTTTTATGATCGCACGCTTGAAAAATTGCGCGAAAAGGCCCCGATCATCGCCATTGGCTTTGCCTTTTCGACACAAGAGGTCGCAGAGGTTCCGATCGAACCCACCGACCAGCCGTTGGATTTGATCGTCACCGAATCCGGGATCATCCGGATCGGCTGACCCAATTTTTTTGTGTCAAAAAAATTGCAAATTCCTTTTTCAAGGAATTTGGCGGCGTTGAAACCGGGTCACTTGGCGATCGTCTCCTGTTTGACGAACATGTTCGCCCAGGCCCGGTCGATCAGAGCGGGCGTCATTTGATAGGGGATGCCCTCAAACTCGCAAATCGCGATCATCTGATCGATCAGAAACACCGGTTGATAGTTGGCAAAGGTGTTGTTGATCGTCGGATATTTGACCTTCAACAGATGCACCAGGGTGGCTTCATCCAGCGGCATTCCCTTTTTGCGGGCGACAAGCGCAAAGATGCGCAGGAACATTTCCTGTGTCGGGCCATCCACCTTGATCTTGAAGAAGATCCGGCGAAGGGCGGCACCGTCAAAGATTTCGTTAGGGTGAAAGTTGGTCGAAAAGATCACCAGTGTGTCGAACGGCACCGTGAATTTTTCGCCCGATTGCAGTGCCAGAATGTCCTTGTTTTCTTCCAGCGGAACGATCCAGCGGTTGACCAGTTTCTGCGGGGGTTCGGGCTGACGGCCAAGGTCGTCGACGATGAAAATTCCCCCGGAGGCCTTCATTTGCAGCGGGGCCTGATAGGTGCGCGCCACGGGGTTGTATTTCAGATCCAGCATGTCCAGCGTCAACTCGCCGCCGGTGATCACCGTCGGGCGTTCGCAATGCACATAGCGCGTATCAAATCTGTTGCCTGTCCGGCGCAGGGATGTGGGATCATCGACCTGTTCTTCGGCGGCGCTGTGCACGATCGGGTCAAACACCGTGATCACCTGACCGGAATATTCGACCGCGCGGGGGACATAGATCTTGTCGCCCATGGCCGCGCGAATACCGTTCGAGATCGAGGATTTCCCGTTTCCCGGCGGGCCATAAAGCAGGATGGATCGGCCGGAGGTGATGGCCGGCCCCAGATGCCCCAACAGCTCGGGCGGCAAGATCAGATGTCCCATCGACTTGTTCAGTTGGTCGCGGGTCAGGCGAATGTCGCGCACGGACTGGCGTTTCATCTGGAGGCCATAGCTCTCCAGCGGCACGGGCATGGCGCCAAAATATTCCGATTGCGCAAGGGCGTCGATCGCACGGGCCTTGCCGGTTTCCGTCAACTGATAGCCCATTTCATTGCCCGAGGTCGCATGCAATGTGCCCGTCGCCTCCACCAGCCTTTGGCTGCGGGCGGCGTCGATCAATTCTTGGGTCAGGGGCACATTGAGGCTGATCACACGGGCGATCTGGGTCACCATTTCCAGATTCATGCGAAACATCGTCTTGAGCAGAATGTCCCGCATCATGACCATTGGCAAACCGGTTTCGGCCAAGGTGCGTGGCTGCGGTGGCGGGAGAACGCCGGCGGGGGTTGCTTGCATGTTCATTCGGGTGGCCCTGCAAAAAGCATTGTTCACGCATCAGATCGGATGCGCGCGTCAGCCTTTAGATTGAGCGCCAGATTGTGAACAAAAGATGGAAAACCAATGTTCCGGAAAGGGCAAGTCCCATGGGAAAGTCTTTGCGCCGCCAGCTTTCCCAGTCTGGCGACCAACCCCGCAGGATCGGGATCAGTTTAAAGACCCGATGGGTGACAAAGGCGCCCAAAAGGCAGGCGGCAAACAGGGTCACGACCCACCGCGGATCGGCACCGATGAAAAAGGGCGCAATCGCTGCCGCATATTTTGAATCGCCCCCGCCCACCAGCCGCACGGCATTTGCGATAAAGCCGGCGACCAGCGTCATCCCGGCCAAGGCAAATCCCCACAGCCAATCTTGCAGTGGCAAATCGGTCAGCATCACCGCAAAGGGGCCGATGATGACCCAGACCATGAACATGGCAATACAGGCGGTATTGCGGATTTTCATGGCGCTCATGTCGCTCCACGCGACCAGCAGCGCGATGGCCCCAGCAAAGGGAAGAAAGGCGATGGCCGTGCCCGGCGTCATGTCACATCAGCTTTCTAGCGCGGCAAGACTGCGGGCCGCGGCTTCGAAATGCTGCGGATGGGTGTCGACCGCTTCGCGCAGCAATTGTTTGCCGACCTGAACATCGTTCTGTTTGATGGCGGTCAGCGCCAGCGTGTACAGCAATTCGGCCCGCTCGGACTGGTTCATCTCGACCACGGGCAGCTGATATTTCCGCTGCGCGCCGCGTGCCAGCACAAGGTTGTTCTTGGTGGTGAACTTTGTGGGGTCAAAGGTCAGGGCCTGCACGAACAGCGTTTCCGCTCCGGCTGCATCGCCCCGGGTCAATTTGGAAAAGCCCCAGTTGTTCAGAACGCCCGCGGGCTTGGTGGTCAGGCCTGCGGCGATTTCGTAAAAGCTGTCGGCCTTTTTCCAGTTCTTCTTGCTGTCGGCGATCATCGCTTCCAGCCGATACCGCTCAAACGTCTCATGCGTCGGCGGAACCTTGTTCAGTTCGATTTCCGCCTCTTTCCATTCATTCGAACGGATCAGCGCATCGGCAAGATCGACACGATCGTCATTCGTGGCGTCAGACATGGCGACAGTTGCGCGCCAAACCGGCACGGCCTCTGCCGGGCGTCCGGCGCGGACAAGCGACTTTGCCAGACCGCGTTTCAGGTCGATGCGATCGGGGTTTTGTTCGGCCGTGCGGGCAAAATAGGAAACCGCCTCATTCGGATCGCCAACGGTCAGCATGATGTCGGAAAGATTGCTTTCGTCGATGACGTTCACATCTTTCAGCGCGCGCTGAACTTCCGCGTCGGGATTCTTGTTACAGGCTGTCAAGGCCACCGTGCCGCCAAGGCACAGGGCCAAAATGATCGGTCGGCGCATTTTGCGTCCTTTTGACTGCTCCGGTCCTTGCCCGGTTACAGCGTGGACAGCAGCTCATAAGTGCTGTTGCCGCGGCGAACCAGAGTGAACCTTGGTGTTTCCTCGGGCTCAGCATATACAGGTGCCTCGCTTTTCGCGATAGCCAGCTTCAGGTTTTCACGGATCGCGTCTGTTTGGCCACTATCGGCGGCAAAAGCCCGTTGAAAATACAGCCGCGCCTCGCCGAATTTGTTCCGCTCCATCAGGACCACGCCCAGATTGTTCAGTGCGGGCACAAAGTTGGGGTCTTCATCCGATGCCTTGCGCAGCAAATCTTCGGCTTGGTTCAGGCGGCCCAGATGCAGATTGGCCGATCCCATGGCCGAAAGCACATCGGCATTCAGGCCATGAACCGCCGCTGCCCGCATATAGGACCGCAGCGCCAGTTCATATTCGCCCGCTTCCATCAGGCGATGGCCCACGATCAGGCCATCGACGCCCTGTTCATTCGGGTCAATTCCCATCGGGGAATTGGTATGCAGACCTTCGGTCCGGCTTAAAAACGAAGGGCCGCCTGACGTGCAGGCAGCCACAAAAGCGACAACCACCAAGGCTGACGCGCCACGAAATCCAAGCGGACGAATGTCAGCCTCCACCACCAAGTTGGCCCGCGAATTTGTAAAGCGAGGGCCCGATCAGGATAACCAGTAGCGGCGGCAGCGTGAAGAGCATAGTGCCCAAAGTCAGCTTGGTCGGGATCGTGTTTGCCTTTTCTTCGGCGCGCATGACCCTTTTGTCGCGCATTTCGGCCGAATACACCCGCAGCGCATCCGCGATCGATGTCCCGAAGGTGCTGGATTGGATCAGCGTTGTGGTAAAGGAACTGATGTCGGGCAAACCCACGCGGTCGGCCATGTCGCGCAGAACGGTTGCCCGTTCCTTACCGGCCTTCACCTCATGCGCAACCATCTCGAATTCCTCGGCTAGGGCAGGGTAGCCCGCCCGGGCTTCGTGCGCGATGCGCAGGATCGATTGGTCCAGCGATTGGCCCGCCTCGACGCACACCAGCATCATATCCAACGCATCGGGGAAGCCTTCGGTGATTTCCTTTTGGCGGCCTTGCGCGCGGCGCTGCACCCAATATTGCGGCAGGTAATAGCCGATACACCCGGGCAGAATCGTGTAAAGCGCCATCATCTGGGTCGTCATTTCCTCTTGGCTTGACTTGATCATCGTCACGATCACGCCAATCGCCAAGGCCCCAAGCCCCAGAACGAACTGCGAGAAGTGGAACAGGCGGACGGCCCCCTTGTCCCTGTATCCCGCGCGCAAAAGTTTCATCCGGGCGGCAGAAAGCTCATCCGCGCTCTGGGGTTCCAGATAATGGGCGAATTTCTCAAGCTTGTCTTCCTTCGACTTGCCCCCCCGGCGCAGGCTGGCCTTTTCCGCCGGGGCCTTGCCCTTTTCCTGACGCTCGGATTTCAACCGGTCAATCGGATCGGGCTTGCGCGTCAAAAAGGTCGCGGCGGCGATGACGATCAAAACGATCCCCAATCCGCCCACAAGCAGCATGGGGCCTTGGGGGCCAAGATCGCCGGTCAGGTTCGAAAGCAGCTGTTCCATGGGATTTCCCAATCAAACTTTGATATTCGTCATCATTTTCATATAGATGACGTTGATCGTCAGCATGACGCCAACAAAGATGCCAGCCGGCACAAAGGCGGGTTCATTCTTGACACCATCGTAATAGGTCGGGTCCAGCAGGTTGATGCCGACCAACGCAATCAGCGGAAAGCTTGACAGGAACATCCCCGACCATTTGGCCTCGGCCGTGATGGCCTTGACCCGGCGAAACAGTTTGTACCGGGCGCGGATCACCTTGGACAAACCCTCAAGGATTTCGGCCAGGTTACCGCCCGATTGCTGTTGGATTGACACGGCAACAGCCAGAAACCGCAAATCCTGGTTGTCCATCCTTGCGGCAAAGGCTTTCAAACTGTCGGCCACGTTGCGGCCATAGGTCGATTCATCCGAGATCATGCCGAATTCGGTGCCCAGCGGGTCTGGCACCTCGCGCGAGACGGTTTCGATGGCCGAGGCAAACGGGTTGCCCACGCGCAGCGAACGCACCATCAGTTCGATGGCATCGGCAAGCTGTTCATCCATCAGCGCCATGCGCTTCTTGGCCTTTTTGTTGACCCAGAAATACACGCCGCCCACGCCCATCACGACGGCAATGACGCTGCGCACCGGCAATTCGACCGTGGTGGCATAGGTCAGCCCGACAAAGGCAAAGACGGAAAGCCCGCCCATCACCATCACCAGTTGCTTTGGTGAAAACGCGATATTGGCCTTTTGCGCCCGCGAGGCCAGCAGCGAATAGAACGGAATGCCGCGCGATGTCACATGCTGCGACATTTCCTTGCGAAGCTGTTCCAGAACCTGTTCGCGATTGCCGGTCTTTTGCATCAGGGCCAGACGCCGGCTCACGCGGCTGTCCAGACTGATCGATTTGCCAAAGACGGTCAGATAGACGCCCTCGACGATGACGACGACGGCGACAAAGATCAAAAGGTAAATCAGGGGAGCAGCAGAAATTTCCATGGTCAGATCCCCTTAGACGATCGGTTCATAGATCGAGGCTGGCAGGTCATAGCCCCATTGACGGAACCGGTCGGAATAGGCCGAACGGATGCCCGTCGCATTGAAACGGCCAATGATTTTCCCATTGGGTTCAACCCCCAACCGCTCGTACCGGAAAATCTCTTGCATCGAGATCACGTCGCCTTCCATGCCGGTGATTTCGGTGATCGAAACCATGCGGCGCGACCCGTCCTGCAAGCGGCTGGCCTGAACGATCAGGTTCACAGCGCTTGCGATCTGGCTGCGCATCGCCTTGATCGGCATTTCGATCCCCGACATGGCGATCATGTTTTCCAGACGCGAAACCCCGTCGCGGGCGCTGTTGGCGTGGATCGTGGTCATCGATCCGTCGTGGCCGGTGTTCATGGCCTGCAACATGTCGATGACTTCCTCGCCCCGGGTTTCCCCCACGATGATCCGGTCGGGGCGCATCCGCAGCGCGTTGCGCAGACAGTCACGCTGGGTAACGGCGCCTTTGCCTTCAACGTTGGCCGGGCGGCTTTCCATCCGGCCCACATGCACCTGTTGCAACTGAAGTTCGGCGGTGTCTTCGATGGTCAGGATCCGTTCGGTGTTGTCGATAAAGGACGACAGCGCGTTCAGCGTCGTCGTCTTGCCCGACCCCGTACCGCCCGAAACGATGACGTTCAGACGGGTGGCGACGGCGGCTTGCAGATAGGCCGCCATCTCATCCGTAAACGCCCCAAACCGCACCAGATCGTTGATGCCCAGCTTGTCTTTCTTGAATTTCCGGATCGAGTGGTGTCGGCGGGCCTGGCGCTGATCGCCAAGGTGCTCGCCACCCGCAAGGACGACGCCGACATAACC